>CBDTTR010000056.1:0-9940 GCA_965363405.1 uncultured bacterium
ACAAGCACACTCAACTCAGGAAATCTTGAAATTTGATATTTTTCTAATTTAGAAGTGATAAAATGGAAAACAGAAGAAGACGCAAACGATTTTCCATGAAACTAAATGCTCAATATGCATTTGAGGACACTAAAAAAAGCTGGAGACAATGTACCATTATTGATGCCACCTATAACGGAATAGGCATAAGATTTAAAACACCTGAAAAAATAGACGCAGGTTCAAACATTCACCTGGAAATATTGGTTTCGAAAGAATTAAAACCCATTCGTATCAAAGGGACCTTAAAATGGATTGGAGAAGGGGAAAATAATTTTGTTGGTGGTGTGGAATTGACAGAGGTATTGGATGAAATTACCTGGTCAAACTTAATTCACTATATGTCATAATTTCCTAACAAAGAAAAAAGAGAAGGGCGATAACCATAAAAGGAGGGGCTCAAATAGTTACCGTCCCTTCTCAGAGCTTAGATAAACTAAATGCTCTGTTTATACTAATAACATAAACTGTTTAAAACGGCAAGTGGGAGTCAAAAATAAATCACAGGGAACAAAAAATATTCTTTTTTATTAGATAGTTAGTGGCTTTGTTTCCACGTTTCTCTACACTGTTTTCTGTAAAACCTGCCATATGGAACAATCTATTTCACCTCAACTCTGATTAAAGGCAATATCTTATCAATTATTTCTTTCACTTCTTCTTTGAACGCTTTATCTAATTCCATTGCCCTTACAATAGCAGGACTCCACTCGTAGTAAAGTCTTGTTAATTCCTGACCTTCTGGAGTTTGGGCCAGTGTATTATCACGAAAATATCTCAGGAAATCTGCATCTTCCGAATCATCCCCACACACAAAGACCACAACACATTCATTGCTTTCTTCATAAAACCGTAAATCATCTAGTGATTCTTGTAAATCCAACAAATAATAACCAGGACTAAATTCTTTATTGTAATCTAAGCTTACTATATAATTTCCTACTTCTATGTTATAAAATTCAAATTCTCCAGATTGATTAGTAATATCATAATCATCCAAACCATTTCCAATTAAATCTACCTTGACTCCACCCAATCCTTGTACAAATCCATCAACCCGACCAATTACC
This sequence comes from uncultured bacterium, assembly GCA_965363405.1. Classification (GTDB taxonomy): domain Bacteria; phylum Desulfobacterota; class WTBG01; order WTBG01; family WTBG01; genus WTBG01. The sequence goes on from CBDTTR010000056.1 coordinate 1,110, forward strand.
ATACCTTTAATGTATAGACCTGACGTGATTGAAGTAGTCGTTGAAGTCAAAATTGAAGTCGTAGGTGGCGGTAAGGGTATAGTTGTTGTTTCAGAAGCAGTTGTAGTCGTGGTGGATTCTATACTGGTTGTGGTTGTTTCCATTGTGGTAGTGGTGCTCGTTATCAAAATCGTGGTGGTCGTTGAACTTTCACCAACGTCAAGCTCAAATTCTACCGCATCAAAACCAATCAGAGAAGAATTACAGACACATAGATTATAATCACATGAATATGTATAATCATAGTCTCTTATATCAAAGTTTTCTGTTATCCAGGAGATAGTAAAGTATCCTTCATCTCCCCATTCTTCTCCCCAGCTATTTCTGCAAATCCAGGCATTCAATGTATCATCCCAACCTATTATAACCACCGAATGCAATCCATCGTATGTGAAAAAGGTTGGTTCATAAATTCCCCCTGTGTAATCGTAAAAGTCACTGAAAACAGCCATACCTACGGGAATGGGTCCTCGCATCACAGCTTCCTTAATTGCTCCTACTGATGGCACATAGAAACTACCGTAGTATAAATTGCCATAGCTATCTATAAACCGAACAAAATGGGTATATGCATAATCTAAAAAATTCCAATTTTCAATCTTGGTCAGCATTCCATTACTGCATCTATTTAAACAATCAATTTCTACTCCAACATATGGAAAACATTCCTCACTGACAACCCCATATTGTTTGACATACTCACAAACTCTATCAAAAGTATTTCCGTCACACCCTCCATAATCATGTCCTCTGGGCCCGCATGAAACGACATCTTGCTCAGATAAATCTATGACTAAACCAGGTGAATCCTCATAAATCTTTAATTTTGCCTCCATAGAAGCTAACACAGCAAATGAAACGCATGCTCCGCACTGTCCCTGATTTCTTATCTGCGGTACATATTCATCCCAATTAAAGTATGATGGGAAATCTTCTAGAAATCTACCTTCTTCTTTCATGGGAATTACATCTGAAGGGATCAATCCAAGACCAAAATCATTGGCATAAGCCAATCCTTTATACAGTAGCAACACGCATAAAACTATCTTAACTGTTCTCATTCTTAATATTTTTTTCAACTTTTCTCTTCGTGATAGCAAAGCGATCTGATTTTTTATGGTGCAGTTGATAATGAGCAGAATATCAATAATTAACAAATTGACAAAAGCAACTTAGATGCCAATGATTACAATCAACTTGTAACCGCTATTATTTATTATAACTATCTGATAAAAAACAATTTTTTATTTTATTGGGCTAACTCTAAAAACTTGGTATAAATGATTAAAATTTCTTCTCCCCAAAAAGCACAAAAATTTTAGCAAATTAACTGTATATTGATGTTTTTACTGTAAATTTTAATGCGTACAAAAAGGTTCAAATTAGCGGTATTTTAACCAAGAATTTGCAGTAGCCATCTACTAAAAACACCTCTCTTTGCTATTAACTGTGGACTAAGTTGTCTCTTCCACAAAAAAACCCCTCGTAATGCTACCGAGGGGCTAATTTGATTCATTAAGGATTTTTTACCAAATGATTTGGTGGTAACCGTTTAACGGGTTTAAGGTGCTTGAAATGATCCTGGATATTGCTTGCTGGATACCTGATATAATTGAATTCGCTTTGTTAAATAGAAAAACTACTCCTATTCCGCTTTAAGCAAAGGCAATATTTCATCAATCATTTCTTTCACTTCTTCTTTGAACTCTTCATCTAATTCCATTGCCCTTACAATAGCAGGACTCCACTCGTAGTAAAGTCTTGTTAGTTCCTGACCTTCCGGGGTTTTGCTTAATACATGATCTCTGAAATATCTTAGGAATTCTGTTTCTTTGGCGTACTCACCATAAATTTTTTCTGTTGGGCAAGGTTTTTCTTCTTCAGCCGTAGTCGTTGTTGTTTCAGGAATTGTGCTGGTTGTAACTGGTGCCGTTTCCTCGTAGTGGAGAATGGTACCTTCATCACCCACGGCAAAGACATCGGTTGCTGGACTTCCCCAGCCCCACACGCCATTGATATTTTTATCGGTTCCACTATCCATTGAAGACCAGGTGTTGCCGTTGTAGTGAAGGATGGTACCTTCATCACCCACGGCAAAGATATCTGAGTCTGAACTTCCCCAGACACCATTTAGGGTTTGTGTAGTCCCGCTGCCCATGAGAGACCAGGTGCTACCATTGTAGTGGAAGATGGACCCATTAAAACCAACGGCAAAGGCATCACTTGCTGAATGAACCCAGACAGCTGAGAGCAGATTGTTTTCTATACCCTCTATTTCAGACCATTTGTCGCCATCATATTGAAGGCCGCCTCCTTTCCCTACAGCAAAGATATCCGTACTTGAACTTCCCCAGACACTATTGAGATCCCATGTTGGGCTAATGTTTATGTAGGACCAATAGCTTTGTGTTAAATCTGAAAAGGTGCCATCATAGTGTAGGATGGTACCATCATCACCCACAGCAAAAATATTTTTGTCGGAACTTCCCCAGATACTCCTTAGTATCTCTGATCTCGAATTCCTCATGAAAGACCAGATACCATCATTGTTCCCATCGTAATTAAGAATGGTACTGGCAGATATGGTATCGTATGTATCTTTCGTACCCACAACAAAGACATTCGCAGATGAATTCCCCCAGACGCCATAGAGCCTTTTGTCTGTCCCACTATCCATTGCAGACCAGGTACTGCCGTTGTAACGCAAGATAATACCATAATAACCCACGGCAAAAACATTCGTACCGGAACTTCCCCAGACACTATTTAGTGTTTCTGCAACTCCACTATCCATTTCGGACCAATCTGCTATGGTAACATTATCAGACCCTAGTAGTAATACCATCAGCGTAAAAAAAAGAAATAGCCGTTTTATTAATAATTTTTTATGCATACCTTCACCCTCCTTTCTTTTGCGTTTATGTTGACTAACAATGTTCCACCTTTTCAGCACTTGAGAAAAAGTGGGGTTGTGTCTTTATACTGTTCTCAAACCATAATTTATTGTGATACTTAACAGCAATCCACATCGGAAAAAATGATTAAACAATTAGACAAAAGGGAATTTTACTCTCTTTTACAACATATTTGAATACGCCTGAAGAAAACCGGGACAAGCACCTATTCAAACGCAACTAAGACATCATGTTCAAAACGTCTTTTAAAAGTAAGCCCTCAAGCTCAATTCAGCCACTTCTTTCGTTTGATTCAATCGAATTTTTTATCTCTCTCATTATCCTCTTCAACAATTCTTTCCCTTTTTCAGCATGGGAAAGATTCGCAACCCCTACCACAAAATGGCTCATCTGTGCCACAAGTACAGTCTCCTGATAGGGCTCCTTTGAAAAAAAACCCCTTTCCCCAAACCCATTAAGTAGTTGCCATGTTTCCCCTGCTGCATTTATATATCTTTTATACTGGTCCAGGGCTTCGACCGCATGCTCTCTCGAAGGGAAAAAGGCGACAAAAGCCTTAACCACGCTATCACCAATCGTATAGTCGCTTACCAATCCTTTGTCCAGAAAGGCATGTCCTAAAATTCCACCTGTAATATACATTTCTGATCCGGTTACCCTGCTGGCATCAGGTAGATAGTTCAGCTCAAAAGGTGGAATACAATTTCCCGGTATTTCACCCGCCACTTTTTGAGCCATTATTACAGCAATGTCTCCATCTTTGCCGCTTGGGAGATACGACTGGATTTCAACGTAAAAACGATCCTTGTAGAAAAATACATATCTCTTACCTCCAAATGCCCCTGCTCCAATTTTCAGGGATTTGCTCTCAGGATCTCTTTTTGATTGAAAGACTCCAAATGCATTCAACTTGCTTCCCATATCATATATATCCACAACCAGGTTCTCTTGTTTACCGGGCCCGGAAACATACTCCGCCCCAACAAGCTTAACAAAACCGTAGGAGACAAAGAGATCTGCCGCTCCATTAATATAGTTATAAAGATTCTCTGGAAGGTAGTGGTGGTTTTCTGACAATTGCCATGCGCCAGAACCTGAATCTTGGGGCAGCCATTTTCCCACATCAGAGACAGCCATTACTGTTGCACCATTCAAAGAAAAAAGAATCAGTGCATAGTACAAGATGATGGTCTTCAAGAAAATTCCCTTTTTCATTTTACCTCATCCAAAAAGAGAATGAGCGTATTTCATTCTTTCTGCTATCTTGATACCATTTGCACAGTGGCAGGTGGGAGAAGAGCAATTGATACAGGAGAACCCATTCAATCTGCTGCTTAACTCCCGGTAGGTCTGACGCCCTTGCTCAAAATCTCTATAACCCTCACAATACATAAGGGCCCTGTTTATAGCGTTGATGTCGACACCATTGCTACAGGTTGAGGAGCAGTTACCACACATAGTGCAGTAGCGATTCTTTATGGAATTATAATAGGCATGGAGAATTTTTCTGTCATTCCAACCCACTTTTTTCTCCACTGCTCCCACATTTTCCATAAGCTGTTCCATATTCACCATGCCGGGAATAGTGCAGTCCACAAAATCCTTCTCCAATACCCATTTCAAGGCCGCCTGCTGAGGGCTCAAAGAAGCGGTGGACCCCTCTTTGTATCCTCCTGCCTGAGTTTTCATCGTAATGATGCCCTGGTTTGCCTTACTGGCCTTCTTTAATGCGTCACCATGCTCCGATGGACTCTTAAAATTAAACCATGCAAGGATTACATCATAGATAGTATGTTTTAAAACGTTATCAATTGCTCCCACATAACACCTCGGATCGTGGATAGAAACTCCCACAAAACGAGCTTTCCCATCTTTTTTCAATTTTTCCAGGAATGCCAATATGGTTTCATTTGACGGCCAGCTGGCATCCATGATGTTATGGATAAAAAGCACGTCTACATAATCTGTCTGTAGCCGTTTCAGGCTTTCCTCTATCTTTTCATCCAGTGTTTTCTTGGCAAGCATACGGTGTCCTTCAGACACTTCTTTTTGCAAGTAAAATGGATGAACTTTCGTGGCAATGAACATCTTTTTTCTGCCATATTCTTTCGCTACTTTGCCCAGTATTCTTTCATTATTACCATTCTGGTACGAATGAGCTGTGTCGAAATAATTTATTCCTAGATCGAGAGCCTTGTATAAAACCGATGGTTCTTTGAGGCGCATCACCCCAAAACTGACTTCCGATACCTTCAACCCGGTTTTGCCCAGTGTACGATATTTCATGTTGGGAGTTTTATTCATCTTGGGTGAAAGCCCTTTTTTCTCTCCAAAGGCGGGCTTTGCTGCAAGCTGGTTAAGCATCAGACCCGCACCAGCTACTTTTATGCCAACCTCCTTTATAAACCTACGACGATCTATTTCTTTTGCAGCCATTGGTATTCCTCCATAATATAATTCAACCTGTTTATTCTTATGGTTTTTTTAGAATCTCTCTTTTTTTACCACCTGTCAAGGTATTTGTTATCCATGGTTCGTCTTCCCTTTTGTATCATTGACAAGCAGCTTAAGCATGACAGGTTAGATAGAAACCAACCATTCGGGAAATCGCTTGACACAGCTTGGATGGGTTGTTATAAGCTCTAAAAAAGTTCAGATGTTCACTACTCTACTATGGAATCAAAAATAAAGGAGGAGCTATGAAGAAAATTGTACTGTGTATTGCTTTGGCTTTTCTACTGATTGTTGGAATGAATGGGGTAATTCAGGCCCAAGAAACATTAACAGGTGCACCAGCTGATTTGGATAAAAGCTGGCAAAACATGGACATCCCACGATTGGAGAAAGCAGTTAAAACGTTTGAAGAGATGGCGAAGAAAAACCCAAAGGACTACCAAGTCCCTTACTATGCAGCAAAGGCCCACTTTGCCATAGCCGATTGTCTGGACATCAAAAGCAACGAGGAGTTTGACCAGACGGGGAAAGGCGATAACCATATCGATGCAGCATTAGATTTGATCAAGACCTCTCAAGGGTTAAACGAGGACAACCTTGATACCCACATCCTTAAATTTCAAATCATTCGGAGAAAGATGCTTCACGTAAGCTTCCCAGGACTCATGATGTACGTGAGTGACCGGAAGGCAGCCTATAACAGGGCCAAAGAATTGGCTCCGGATAACATCAACGTACAGCTCATAAGTGCCATTGAGGTTGCGGAGGGGGGATGGCCTCCACCGCCTCCAGAAAAACCCATCGCAGAATTTGAAAAGATCTTAAAAAAAGACCCGAAAATGGCCGAAGCTTACTATCAGATAGGCACCATCTGGGAGAAGGATAAGAAAACGGACAAAGCCAAGAAGAATTATGAAAAAGCTTTGGAACTGAACCCCAATCATCACTGGGCCAAGAAGAAGTTGAAAGGCCTAACCAGCGGAGATGGGAAAAACATTCCTCATGAGAATTAGAAAGATCCACTTTGAAAACCGGATATTCCAGGGTTGCACCAGATTAAAACGGGGAAAATGAGAGATTTTTAAAGATTATAACGAACCATTTTGGATAAGATTTTTTCTTTTTTATTCATAAACTATTGGAGAGGAAAATGGCAATTGTAGATGCAAAGGAAATGCTCATAAAGGCTACCGAAGAAAATTATGCGGTGGGTGCGTTCAACATTACGAACCTGATCCAGATGGAAGCGGTGGTTGATACAGCCGTAAGGATGCGGGCCCCCTTGATTATTCAGACATCCGTGACACCGTCAAAATTTTTAAATGCCAGAGTGCTCGCGAATATCTACAAGACAATGGCCGAGTCCGCCCCCATACCCATCTGTCTGCATTTGGATCACTGCACGGATGTCGAATATTGCAAAACTTGTGCTGATGCGGGCTATACAAACATCATGATCGATGCATCCAAACAGGATTTCAAAAACAATATCAGGCAGACCAGGGAAGTGAGTGATTATTGTCATGGAATCGGCGGAATATCGGTGGAGGGTGAGTTGGGAACCGTATCCGGGGTTGAAGATCAGATAAAAGTAGCCCAAGATGAGGCAGCCTTGTGCGATCCGGAACAGGCACTGGAGTTTGTAGAAGAAACAAAGATCGATATTTTTGCTCCTGCCATCGGTACGGCTCACGGGGTTTACAAGACCAAGAACCCGAAACTGGACTTTGACAGAATGGAGAAAATTTTTAAATTGATAAATGGGAAGGGGGTGAAAATGCCTCTTGTTGTGCACGGCGGTACCGGCCTTCAGCCGGATGTCGTAAAAAGGCTGGTATCCCTTGGCGGCTCCAAGTTTAATGTTTCAACGGATTTGAAACATGTTCTCATCAACGCAACCTACGGTTATATCGCATCCCACAGGGAGGAATACAATCCCGGTAAAATCGATATTGCTGTAAGAGAAGCCATCATGGCGAAAATTGAATACTGGATTGATCTGCTGGGCAGTGCAGGCAAAGCCTAATTTTTATTATGAAACACTCAAAGACCGTGTTGATATAGAACACAAACATCGCAATGTCGGCTAACGATTCGCGTTACCAGATGAACGGAGACCCTTTAAAAATGTTCAGCATTCAAATTGGAAAGAAAGGAGTTTTGGGCAGGGCTCAGAAAGGAGGGTTTGAAAATGCCAGAGATTAAAGCAATTTTTTTTGATCAGGATGGTGTCATCATTGATACGGAGAAAGATGGCCACCGTGTGGCTTTTAATGAAGCCTTTAAGACGTTCGGTTACAATTTCGGATGGGATGTGGAAACGTATCATGAACTCCTTAAAGTTTCAGGTGGCAAGGAGAGGATGCGGCACTATTTTAAAGAAGAAGGGCATTTCTCCCATATGTCAGATGATGAGCTCGTCGAGCATATAAAAACCCTTCACAAAACCAAAACCGAAATATTTATTAAGCTGATTGAAAGCGGTAAGCTTCCTTTAAGAAGCGGTATTAAAAGATTGATGAAGGAAGGGCTGGCAAACGGTCTTATCTTAGGAATCTGCACAACATCCAACGAACGATCCGCAAATGCCATTGCCAAAGGGATGCTGGGGGATATTCAATTTGAATTTATTCTGGCCGGTGATGTCGTGAAAAAGAAAAAACCCGATCCTGAAATTTATCTCATGGCGCTTGAAAAGTCGGGGTTAAAGCCGGAAGCCTGCATCGTCGTAGAAGATTCCAGAGTGGGCGTACTCGCTGCAAAAGCGGCAGGCATGAATGTTGTTGCAACCACTAATGTTTATACAGAAAAAGAAGATCTGAGTAATGCCGATATAATTGTAACATCTCTGGGAGATCCTGAAGGGGAGAAGGGGGAACTAAAGAAAGCCGATCGGGAGATTGACTACAACGGTGTCCTCCGCGTTGACCAACTGATTAAGTATTTCTCAGATTAAAATCCTCAGCGATCAAAATTCCGCTGCCGGCGGCAGGATGGCCCCCAGCAGGGCATCGATGGGAATACCTTTTCTTAGACCGAACAGGGTTCCCTCATCCTCGAGCATAATCCACTGTGCCCAGTGGCCGTGCAATTTTCTCTGGTGCTCTTTCTCTTCTCTGCCGACAGGTTCACCGCTTCGGCGTTTCACGAGTTCCTCATAGCTGGTAAAATAGGTATCTGCCATGGCCTGAAAAAAGGGAAACGCCTCTTCTTCCAGAGAGAAAAAGTAAATCCCTGCATGGCTGCCTACCGGCTGACCGCGAAGCTTTGACTGAAAAAAATCAGCCCGCACCTGCCGCAACCGTTCATAGTCCTGCCCGTATGTGGCGCATAGCTCTTTCATACGCCCGCCAAAAAAGTCACTGTCTGCAGAATTCGGGTAATAGGGAAAGATATCGGTTCCCCCTGCAAGCACCACCCGAC
>CBDTTR010000057.1:0-9762 GCA_965363405.1 uncultured bacterium
TTTTTGAATCCTTTCTTGAGGGCATCCGCAAATTTTACTTATGGCTACCGCAGCCATAATGTTGTGCAGATTGTGGATGCCTTTAAGATGGAGATTGTCAAGAGTGAAACGGATTTGACCGCTGCCATTGTTGAAATACAGGAGGTGATTTTTGTAATAGATGCCATAAGACACCTCTTTCTCGTAATTAAAGTAGAGGGTAGAAGCGTTAATAGAAGATGATAGCTTTTTAACTTCTAAATCATCAGCATTAAGGATAGCGTATTCGTTGTTGCTTTGATTCATAAATATTCTTGCTTTGGCTGCTACATAGTCTTCATAGGAAGAGTAACGATCAAGATGATCATGTTGAAGGTTAAGAAGCACACTAATGTAAGGCTTGAAACTCTGTATTCCTTCCAGTTGGAAGCTGCTTATTTCAGCTATAATGTAGTTTTCATCGTGATGGTTTAAAACATATTCAATGAGGGGAGTGCCTACGTTGCCACCCAAAAAAACACGTTTACCTGAAGATTCAAAGATATCAGCAATTAAGTTAACAGTGGTTGTCTTCCCATTTGTGCCTGTTACAGCGATAATGGGTGTCTTAATGTGACGATATGCCAATTCTATCTCACTTATGATTTCCACTCCAGCTTCTGCTGCTGCTTTTAAAGAAGGAGTATAAAGGGGAACTCCCGGGCTGACGACAATGAGATCAGAGCTTAAGAATGTTTCTCGCTTATGTTCTTTCGCTTCAACTTTTATTCCCAGGTTTCTAAACCTTTGAACGGTAGGGAGCAACTCGTCCTCACTCCTTATTTCACTGACGGTAACCTTGGCTCCCTTCTCTTTTAGAAAGAGGGAAGTTGCTATGCCGGTTGTGCCCAACCCTACAACCAAGACTTTTTTATTGATTAGTTCCATTTGCGTCTCGGAATTCTTGCAATTTATTGCATGCAAAATATTTTTTAGCCTTAAGTTTTACCTCAATCATGGAATATTAGAAACCGTTGCAAATTTCGAGTTGTGGGTTTAGATACTTAAACCTTTTAACCCGTAACGCGTAACCCGCAACATGTATCGAACCCATTCATCCATCATTCTAGTATTCCAATGTTCCAGTGTGAGCGAAGCGAGCTATGTTCGCTCACCTCAACTTCAGGGTGCTTATAGCAACTAAGGCCAGGAAGGCAGCAACAATCCAAAATCTCACAATAATCTTTGGTTCTGCCCATCCTTTCAGCTCATAATGGTGGTGAAGCGGAGCCATTGCAAAAATCCGCTTTTTTCTCAACTTGTATGATGTTACTTGCAAGATAACAGAGAGTGCTTCTGCAACAAACATTCCCCCTACGATTGCAAGGAGAATTTCGTGTTTGGTGATGATAGCTACCGTCCCTAAAGCACCACCCAGTGCAAGAGATCCCACGTCTCCCATAAAGACCTGTGCTGGATAGGTATTGAACCAGAGGAATCCTGTGGCAGCTCCCAAAAGGGCACCACAGAAAATGGTTAATTCTCCACTGCCTGGAATGTAAGGAATCTGAAGATAGTTGGCTATCTTTATGTGACCAGAAAAATAAGAAAACAGAAGATATGTAGTTGTAACAATCAAAACCAGCCCTATGGCCAGGCCATCTAACCCGTCAGTAAGATTCACAGCATTAGAAGTGCCGACGATGAGTACGATTACAAAGAGAATATAGAAAATTCCCAGGTTGATGGAAATTGTTTTAAAAAAAGGTATCGTGAGATTTTTATCAAAATCAGGAGAAAGATAGAGGAAGGTACCGAGGGCTGCTCCTAAAAGAATCTGTCCGCACAGTTTAAAACGTGGTGAGATCCCATCGGAGCTTTTGCTTCTTAGTTTTTTTAAATCGTCTATGATTCCTATTATTCCCAATCCCCAGGTGGTAAGGAGAGCAATCCAGATGTAGGTATTGGTCAAATCTCCCCAGAACAAAGTGGCAGTGGTTAAAGAGAAAAGGATTAAGATTCCTCCCATGGTAGGCGTCCCACTTTTATTCAGGTGAGCGGATGGTCCATCTTCTCTTATGTATTGTTTTATATTGAGTGTTTGGAGTTTTTTAATTAAGCAGGGACCCAGGATAAGGGTAATCAATAAGGCAGTAAGGATGGCATAGATAGTCCTGAAAGTGATGTAACGAAATACGTTAAACATGCTATAGGCTTCGTGAAGAGGATAGAACAGATGGTATAACATCAGAATAGTTCCTGTTGGTTCAGTTTTCTTGTTGAGCCCTCTGAGTCTTTAGCCCTTCTTGAACAACCTGGATAAGTTGGTTATGACTGAAAGGTTTACGTAAATGAGCAAAGGGTTTCCTGGGAAAATCAGATTCATTAACAGAACAGCCTGTTAAAACGATAGTAACTGCGTTCAATTTAATTTTGGATATTTTCTCCAGTAATTCCATTCCTCCCATCAGAGGCATCTTAAGATCTGTGATTACCACGTCGAAGTTGTTGTTTAACAGCTTATCAAGTGCCTCTTTCCCGTTTTCAGCTGTGTCTACCTCATAACCGTTCAACATTAAGAAAGCCTGCGTTATATCTCTTATCACTTTCTCATCATCAACAACCAGGATTTTTGGTATATGCTTTTGAGCCATTAACTTCTCCCTCTATGTTGTGAGAATCCCGGGTTAATTATTACCCCCTGCAGTTACAGCCGAAGCAGATGGAACCTTAGAAGCGTTATTCCTCATTTGAATAAATTGCTCTAAGATTCGCTCTATCTTCATTCCCCTGGAGCCCTTAAAGAGTATCCAATCATGTTCTTTTGCTTTCTTGCAGAGCTGTTGTGCAATTTGTTCGTGGGTTTTCCCAATATAGATTGCTTCCTCACTTATTCCATGAGAGGTTGCGCTTTCCGCAACTACTTGAGCATAAGTTCCTATGAGAAATGCTGCATCGATATCCAGTTCCTTTATTAAAGGACCTATCTGTTGGTGCAAATCTTTAGAAGCTTCTCCTAATTCCAGCATATCACCTAAAACAGCAATTCCCCTGTTTTCACCTTTCAGTCGAGCTAAGATTCTGAGTGCAATCTCCATAGACCTGGGGTTGGCATTGTATGTGTCATTGATTATATTTATGTTGTCATCGATAGTTATAATTTCCGTTCTCGCTGGAAAAGCAGTGAAAGATTCTAACCCTGCTTTAATTTCTTCTAAGTTCAGTTTAAAAATGGTAGCGATAGAAGCTGCTGCCAGAGCATTGTAAATATTGTGGAGTCCAGGAGTCTTGAGTACAATGGGGATGCTTTCCCTTTCTATTTTTAGAGTGAATGAATTTGTACTGTAGTCTGAAGCAATCATATCAGTGGCTGTAATCTGTGCCTGAGAATTGATACCGAAGGTAACCTTCCTGGCAGGACATGACTTTGATAGCCAAACAATCAAATGATCGTCAGTATTAATCACTGCATAGTTTTCAGAGGTAAGTGATTCGAAGAGTTCCCCTTTGGCCTTAGCTACATTCTGAAGGGTTTTGAGATATTGAAGGTGGGAAGGGCTGATATTGGTAATCAACCCAATTTGAGGTTCCGCTATTTGGGAAAGTCTTTTAATCTCATCTAGCTTATTCATACCCATCTCCACCAGGGCGATTTCGTGGTGGGGCTTAAGACGCAACAAGGTTAGGGGAAGACCAATCAGATTATTCCAGTTGTGTTCGGGTTTTAGTACGCGATGAGAATTTTCTAAAATAGTTGCAGCCATTTCTCTGGTAGTGGTTTTTCCGTTGCTTCCGGTAATAGCTACAATAGTTGCTCTATTTCGTTGCATCCAGAAGGAGGCCAGATCTCCCAAAGCTTTGAGGGTATCACCAACCTGAATAACAGGAATATCTTTTTTTAGTGAAGGCACATCTCTTAAGTGAAATCCCTTTCCAACAATCAATCCTGAAGCATTCCTGTCTAGAACTTTATTGATGAAGTTGTGACCATCAAACCGATCACCTTTAAGGGCGATGAATAATTCCCCTGTTTTAATGGTGCGGGAATCAGTAGAAACCCCTCTTAAAAGATGATTGGGGACACCCTGTATCAACCGACCTTCAACCGCTCTTTGAATTTCTTCTACTTGAAGTTCCATTTCTATTCGCTTAATGAATCACCTGTTTTACTAATAACCTTGTGGTTATGGATAATTGTAAGCGCTTCTGTTACCTCTTCTCTATCACTGAAATGATGCTTTTTGTTCCCTGTGATCTGGTAATCTTCATGACCTTTGCCTGCAATAAGCAGGATATCGCCAGGTTTGACCAGGCTAACTGCTATCCTGATGGCTTCTCTTCTATCGCGAATAATGGTGTATCCCTTGCTGTGATCGATGTTTGCTAATTCCTGTAAGCGATATTTTTTAGCAGTGGATTGGTCAATCCCCGATTCAATCTGTTCAATGATATCCATGGGGTCCTCTGTGCGTGGGTTGTCAGAAGTGATAATAGTAAAATCACTCTTGCTTGTTGCGATCTTGCCCATGGGCCCTCTTTTCGTTTGATCCCTGTCTCCACCACATCCAAAAATGGTAACCAATTTTCCTGGCTGTAAGCTCCTAAGCATGGTTAATACATGATCCAGGGCATCACTGGTGTGAGCATAGTCGACAAGTATGGTCACACCATCTTTATTGGGTACTCTTTCCAGTCTTCCCGGTACCGATTTTAGATTAGCAATACCTTGATTAATGGTATTCAGAGGGATGTCTTGGGTAATTGCGACGCCCACAGCAGCTAAGATATTTGAAACATTAAAGTCTCCGAGCAGGGATGAATTAATCTCAACTTCCCCGCAAGGAGTAGAAACCAGGGCGTATAGTCCATCATTCTTAAGTCTGATATCTTTCGCCTTGATTTCAATTCCCTCTCTAAGTCCATAGCGAAACAATTGAGCTTTTGTTTCCCTGCAGAGTGATTTGCCCAGAGGATCATCCTGGTTAATGACTGCATATGTTTTTTCCTTTGAGCTTTGATTAATATAATGTGTAAAGAGCAATGCCTTTGCCTTGGAGTAGTTTTCCATGGTTTTGTGGTAGTCCAGATGCTCGGCAGTCAAATTTGTAAAGACAGCAACATCAAAGTTTATACCCTCCACTCTGTACTGTTCCAGGGCATGTGAGGATACCTCTAAAATAAGATGAGTCGTGTTGTCCTCAACCATTTCTCTCATGATCCTCTGTAAAAATAGAGCGTCAGGAGTGGTATTAAAAGCATCCAGTTGATGTTCCCCAAAACGGTAATCTATTGTTCCTATTACTCCAGGATGATAACCTGCCGTTTTCAGAATGGATTCCAGCAGGTAGCTGATTGTTGTTTTTCCATTTGTGCCGGTAATCCCTATAACTTTGAGTTTATTAGAGGGATGCTGATAAAAGCAGGAGGAGGCCTGAGCCAGTGCTACTCTGGTATCAGGCACCTTGATGATAGCAATTCCTTCTTCTGAAATTTGATTTTCTTCCACGATTGCTGCTTTAGCCCCTGAAGAAATGGCTTCGGAAAGGTAGTGGTGCCCGTCTTCTTTAAAACCCTTAAGGGCAACAAATAGATAATCATCCCCGATGTTTTTGGAATTATGGGCAATGCCCTTTATGTCAGTGTAAATATTTCCTTTCACTTCTCTTCGTTTTAATCCTTCGATCAGTTTGAGTAGTTGCATCGATTTATAATATAGGCTGGAACCTGACCCAGCACCTCCTGTTAGATTCGATAATATTCCCAGGAGGAGGATACTGCCCTGTAGCTTTTCCACTACCTGCGATTTCAATTGTGAGGTCAAGCTCCTCTGCCATTCCGAGCGCATCTCTTATGCTTAAACCTGAAAAATTGGGCATGTTGTTCGAAATGTGCTGTTCATTTAAAGATACTTTTTTCAAGTAAGTATGGCTGATTGCAGTCTTCTCCTGATGGATGTTAGTATTAGGACGATATTCAGCTATTGTCGTATGACCCTTGTTTGGAGGAATGTTTAAGTAACGGATAATATGACTGGCTGCTTCTTTAAAGACGGGGGCAGCAACAGTGCTGCCATAGGATATTCCCTGTGGTTCATCGATGATTACAATCATAGCCAGTTTGGGATCGTCTGCTGGAAGAAAACCTATAAAAGAACAGATCTCCTTGCTATTTGAGTATCGTTTGGTCTGTTGATCCACTTTTTGAGCGGTGCCGGTTTTGCCTGCTATTTTAAATCCAGGAATGAAAGCGTTTTCACCAGTGCCCCCTTTTTCTACTACTGTTTCCAGGATGGACGTGACTTGATTAGCGGTGTGTTGGGTGATAATTTCCCCTCTGCTTTCTGGATGAAATTCTTTGATAATTTTACCTCTGTCATCAAAAATAGTTTTAACCAGATGAGGTTTCATCAAAACACCATCGTTGGCTATTGCTGAAAATGCAGTGATGAGTTGAAGAGGAGAGATAGAAATTCCTTGACCGAAAGCGATCGTCCCAAGATGCATTCGGGACCATCTGTAGGGAAGTGTCAACAGACCACTTGATTCTCCCGGTAGATCAATGCCGGTTTTACTGCCAAATCCGAACTTCCTGATATAGCTATAGAAAGTTTCTCGACCAAGGTTTTCTGCTATTTTGCAGGCTCCAATATTGCTTGAGTGTTTAATGATATTGCTGAGAGTCAGCCACCCATATTTGTGCACATCGTGGATGACTTTTCCTCCGAAAGGGTAAGAACCGTTTTCGCAGTAAAAAATATCTTGGGGTTTGAAAATTCCTTCTTCCAGTGCGGAGGAGATGAGGAAAATTTTGAATGTTGATCCTGGCTCAAAGGCATCGGTAACCGCTCTGTTTCTCCATTGGGGGGGTGAATAATCCCAGAAATTATTGGGGTTGAATGTAGGACGTACTGCCAGGGCTAAAATCTCTCCGGTCTTAGGAGCCATAACGATGGCGACTCCTGATTTTGCCTTGCTTTTTTCCATCCCTTCTTCAAGTGCCTTTTCTACAAAGTACTGGATTGTTTTATCAATTGTTAATTGAAGATTGTACCCTTTAGTGGCATCTACCTGTTTGATATTTTTAGTATAGATGTTTCTTCCCAGAGCATCTCTTTCAACCATCAGATATCCGGGTTTGCCTTTTAAATAGCTGTCATATTGAAGTTCAATACCTTCCAATCCTTGAAGATCGATGCCAGCAAATCCCATACAATGACTGGCTAACTCTTTATTGGGGTAAAATCTCTTGCTCTCTTTAATAAAGCCTACCCCTTCTAAATTGAGATTTTTAATCTCCTTGGCCTGGGAGGGCGATATCCTTCTCTTCAGCCAGACAAAAGGACGGTCAGATTCTAAATTGCTCTTTAAATTTCTATAACTGACTTGGAGTATGGGAGAGAGCTTCTTGGCAACACCCTTTTTATTTTTTAATTCCCCTGGTCTGGCATATGCTGAATCAACTTCTATACTTATTGCTAACTCCCTCTTCTTTCGGTCATAAATAATTCCTCTTTTGGGTGAAAGCTTGACATATTTCAGGTATTGTTTTTCAATCAGCTGAGTGAGTCTATCCTTTTCAGTTATCTGGAGTTGGAATGCCCTTATAACAACAATAAGGAGTAAAAGGATAAAGACAGACAAGATCATGTAAATGCGGAATGTTAACCATCTTCTGGGAGAATGTCTTTTCATTTTATGAAAATCATTTGATGAGGTTTAGGGTTAACTAATCCCAATTGATTTTTAGCTATATTCTCAATACGAGAAAGTGATTTTAGGGATGCCACTTCCAATTTCAATGTTTTATTAAGATTCAGAAGTTGCTCTTGTTCGTTGTTAGCTTGGGAAATTTGGTATCCCAAATAAGTAATTTGTAGTCGGGACCAAACAAAAAATATCAAGCTGCATATAAATAAAGTAATTAAAATAAAAAGCGGAAGAGCATTCCTTTGCCTTTTTTTCTTACGTCTTTTTATTTTCTGGCGTTTAAGGAGAGTACGCGAACTGTTGGTCATGGTTATAATTTTTCTGCCACTCTCATTTTGGCACTACGTGCTCTGGGGTTTTCCCTGATCTCTTCTGGCTGTGGGGTTATTGGTTTTTTTGTAATGATTTTTATCTTTCTTGGTTTAATATCTCTTAAAGGTAATCCCCGTTCATCATAAGAGTGTTCTTTAGCTAATTTCCTGAATTGATTCTTTGCAATTCTGTCTTCGAGAGAGTGAAATGAAATGATGCAGAATCTTCCCTTTTGTGCCAGCAGGTCAATGCCTTCTTCAATAATTGTAGTAAGGTTATAAAGCTCGTTATTTACAGCGATTCGCAAAGCCTGAAATGTTTTAGTGGCAGGATGAATTTTTCTTTGTCTATGAGAGGGAGGGATGGATAAAGTTACGAGTTTGCTCAATTTCAAAGTGTCAGAGATGGGCTCTTTTTCCCTCTCAGCAACCAGTGTTCTGCTAATCCTTGGTGCAAACCGTTCTTCTCCATAATTGTAAAGGATTTGTTTCAGCTGGGGTACGGACAGGGTATTTACCAAATCAAAGGCAGTATTCGGCAGGTTTCTATCCATTCTCATATCTAATGGCCCCTCCAGTCTAAAACTGAAACCTCGTTGTGGATCTTCTAACTGCCAGGAAGATACTCCCAGATCCAGCAATATCCCATCTAGTTCTTTAATATTTAATTTTCTTAAGATCGTTCGTACATTGATGAAGTTGTCCTGAAAGATAAATGTTTTTTGAGAAAACGGCTCTAATCGTTTGCGTGCCCGCTTGATAGCATCTTCGTCCCGGTCAAGGGCGATGAGTGCCTTAATCTCAGGATTGTCTTTCAGGATTTTATAAGCATGTCCACCACTCCCAACCGTTGCATCCAGATAAATTCCGTTAGCTTTACAGTGTAAGTAAGAAACTGCTTCCGCTAACAGTACTGGAATGTGTGTGATTCCCATAAATATTCAGGATTTTAGAATCCCAACTTAGCCAATGTTTCTTTTCCCTTGATTTGCTTAAACTTCTCTTGAGCTTCCATGAACTTTTGTTCCCATTTGACTTTATCCCAAATCTGAATTCTTGTGATCATACCTACAAAAACCGCCTCTCTCTCTAAGTCAGCGTGTTTTCTTAAATGAGGGGGTATAAGAATTCTTCCCAGTTTATCCAGAGTGCATTCGGTAGCTCCGGAAATGAAATAGTGGATAAAGGTTTGTACATCTTCTTCCATAATAGAGTGTTGACTGAATCGTTCCTCAAGCTTAATCCATTCTTCATAAGGATAGGCGACAAGACAACTATCAAAATTGGTTATAATTAAGCGATCGTTGTAATTGGTTGTTAATATTTCTCTATACTTTGCAGGCAAACTTACCCTGCCTTTGGTATCGATAGTATGTTCATATTTACCACGAAACATGCCTATACCCCATCTGATAAACCACTTTATACCACTTTGTACCACTAAGTTCCAAGTGTACTGGTTTCTAGTATATTGTCAAGCAGAAAAATGAAATAAAATTACAAAAATCTCTTACAATTTAGATAGATATCAATATTTAGTATATAGAATTAAAATACATACTATATATAGTATGTATTTTTCATATAATCTTTTATTTTTTAATTGAATTTCATGGTGAATTATTACGCAGCATAGCTTCAGGACAAGCAACTTTTTTTTAATTGATTTTTTGCAGGATAGAAACTAATATTACTTTTGTTGATTGGTTAAATACTTTTTTCTGGTTATCCGGAAATCTCCAGTTGAATACCCTGATGAAATTATTAACAATACTGGATTCCCGCTG
>CBDTTR010000058.1:0-9732 GCA_965363405.1 uncultured bacterium
TATTCCTGTAATGTCTTTCCATCATCAAATACTTTCTCTTCACCAAAAATATCGACTAACCTTTGCTTTGTAAGTGGCATGGATTTACTCCTATCTTATTGTCAAAAGCTCACTACAAACAACACAGGGATTTTTAACCCAGATTTTGCAGTAGATGTCGTAGCGAGGCGTAGAAAACCGTAGCGAAACGTGTAGTTGGAGCGATTTTGCAACGAAGGCATATCCATAGATATGTTGAGGAGCAAAATCGTGAAACAAGCGTTGCAGCAAGGATTTTCAAGCCGTAGTAGATGGCTACTGCAAATTCTGGGTTTAATTGTCCATGAATGATACTTTCTATTTCTATTCATTTTTACGCTCTCTTGAATCATCTATCACTTACTGTAAAACAGGATAGGTTACACAAAAAACCAGGCATCCTTCTTCTGTAGAAAAATGTACTCTGCTGCCCTTTTCTATAAATGCTATATCACCCTTTTTGGCAGTAAAAGATTTCCCTTCACAGGAATAGGTTAATGATCCCTCCAGGAATAGATTAACTTCATCTGTTTGAGATTCAAATTCCTTAGCATATCCTTCAAGCAATCTAAGATACCCTGCCCGCATACTTTTGCTCACAGGAGAATCAATTGCGTGAAAAATATAGGCCTTTTCACTAACGCTTCCTGTCACCGCAGATTTTTTAAGATCTTTTGCTTCTCGCTCTCGTACAATAATACATGCCATGCCTATCCCCCATCTCTTTTGCTTCTTTTAACTTAATCTCCTCTTTGTGCTGCTTTTTATATAAATCGTTTTCCGCTTGTCCAATGACTTTAATAATCCCGCCTTCATATAGAAATCAGCAAAGCACTCGTGAGGGGAAACCTGCCCGAATGCATCCTTCAAAAACTTTTTTAAGGGGTATTGAACCCATTTTAGACAGTTTCTGAAACATGGCAGGCCTTTCTTTAGCAATAATTGGCATGACCTCTGCCAGGGCGCCTGCAATCAACTTTGGAGTTTCATAGGGGTCGAAGATGCTGGGCAAAGGCTCTTTAATAAGGCTGAACATAAAATCAATCTCATCCGGAGTAAGAACATATGGAAGGGCTACATTTCGCATCATATCCTGATCGTTATACTTCTCAATCACTTCTTCTCTCCACCAATCAAGATAACTTTTTACGCCTTCTCTTGATATCTTTCCTTCAACTAAGGCATAGGTAACTGCGTTGGCTGCCTTCCATCCGCTGATAACCGCACCAGTCATCTCAGCCTCTGCACACCATACGGCATCAGAGATGAGGATGACTTGATCCTTATAGGGATTTTCAATATGGGATAACATATTACCTGCGGAAGTTAAGGTGCGCTTTTTTTCAGCTTTCCGAAACCACGAGGAAAAGAAACCTTTTTTGGAAAATCTTTCAAAGGCGGCTGCACTATCGACTCTTGAAGTAAGTGAAGTTACCATAGCAAAGTGTTCATCTTTTCCAGTTCGTGGTGTCATCCATATCCGCATGGGTGGGTCTTCATTAAGAAAGATCTGAGAAAGGGCATACTTTTCAGGAGGGTCTACCCCCACCATCTCATATCCCATGGTAACAGCGGTACCAAAAAACCTCCTGCCCCTGTTAAGTCCAAGTGTCGAAGCCAGCCGGGATGCTCTCCCATCAGCACCGATTACGAAAGTACCCCTAAAAGAAGTACCCTCGCGAGTGATTACCCTTACTTTTCCACCTTCCTTAACTGTCTTAACTACGTTATATGGGCTAAAAACATCTACATGGTGAGAAAGCACCTCTTTTAGAAGACCTTTGAGGAGAATTTCTTTATCATAAACCGCAGTGGCCCTTCCAGCCTCTCCCTTTTTCACGTTTTCCTGGTAATCCCCAAGCTGAATCTTATGACCATTATGGGAGTATATGACCCATGTATAAAAATCCTGATGAGACCCCTCGTAGGGAATCGAAAAACCATACCACGGGAAACAGAGACGCTTTTCCCTGACATTCAAAATAACTCTTTCTTCCAGGTACTTCCCCGCAAGAGACACCAGCATCATACTGCAGGCTCTATTAATGTCTGTAATCCGCTCTTTCCTCTCAATCAACGCTACATTAAGACCATTTTCCCCTGCGGTTTTCGCTGCCATAAGACCAGCAGGTCCCGCCCCGACTACTATGAGATCATATTCTTTTGCCATCTTTTCTCCCCACCCTTATCTAAATAAATAAATGAATCATTTTTCTACTCATTCTTCACCAGGATGGCTTCCTCCGGGCATGCATCCTGGCAACAGAGACAGCAGTGGCACATTTCTGCTGCTTCCTCAGTCACCTGGGCCCTTTTTTTGCCATCTTCCACATCTACCAATACCCACAGTTCCAGGCTGCATTCCTCAACACACTTCCCACAACCACGGCACTTTTTCTCATCAACAATATGTTTAACCATAAGCACGTACTTAATTTAAAGAGATGTTTTTGTCTCGTCAACCTGTTTCTTAAATTCCGGATCATTCTCATACAGCCTTACCATGGCATCAAAGAAAGGAAACGTTGCCATAAGATGGACAGGAAGATTGGGATCGGTAATATCTCCTTTTATAATTTCGCCTTTTTCTCTGATTTCCATCAGATCGAAACTGTTGTCGATCGCACCACATAAATCGACCGTCTTCATCTTCATGACCACATGGCAATCCTCTCGTATACCATTCTCCAGAGAGATCGTGCCATCCTTTATCACCTGGGTAATTTCATCCGCATCCAGCTTCATACCAACTTTATGATCTTTAAAATCTGCCATCATCCCTTGTGCGGTCTCATCCGCATTTGTGTGTTCAGCTCCTCGCTTGAGCATATCCATAACAGACATCGTTAACTCCTTTTTAGAATAAGATGGTAACCATCTGTTCTTGCAGATCGCTTCCCAAAGCTCCACTCACTGAATCGTTTACGATTTCTCCAAAAAATCTTGTGCGTAATATGTTCCTTATGACCCTTCTCTTCCGTTTCACTTCTTTCCTTTTGGTATCATCCTTGATGGAATATGCCTCCTTAAGGAAGTTGAGATAACTCTTTAGATATTCCGTGTGAGGAGCAAGCGCTGCCAGACGCATTCCTTCTTTATCAATGGGGACCCTGGCTGCCGTATAGATAATTGAACACAGGGATCGAATAACGTCGCTTTCTTCAGGACAGATGCCAGGGAGGCTGGCATATTTCTCCCAGAGCGGTTGCACCGACTCCAAATATCTTTTTCGATATTCTTCATCGATGAGGGAGTCTACCGCAGGTATAATATCTACCAGAAAGCGTATCTCTTTTTCCCCTTCCTCCCATTGTGACACAAACATGGGAAGATCGTAGTCCTCATCCGGAATGATGGTACAGAAACCATGGTGAATCTCTTTGTTTAAATAGAAAGAACCGATACCTATCTTCTCTATCTTTTCTGCGCGAAAGGTCTTAAACCCCCCTTCCACCTGAGCAGTCTTAAACTCCCTTGCTGGTGCTAGATCATGCCCACTCCATTCCTTGATTTCACTCAGCTTGAGTTGGTCCATCTGTTCCCTCATCTTTTCCAGATAGGGTGACCATTTTATACCTTCTCCCATCTATTCCCCTCCTTTAAAAGACTAAACTTACGAAGAGATGATGCTTTCCTTCACCAAAAATCTTTTTCATCACTTCTCCTCCAGGATCCAGATCTCGATAATACTTTTGCATCGTCTTTTTCCTCTTAAGCATCTCCTGCTTATACTCGGGATCGTTGATTGGTTCCGCTGTTTTCAAGAGATCCAACCATACTCTGGCATACGCCACAACAGCCTCCATCACTTTCTCCCGGTCTTCTTTCTCTTCGACCCTTCCGTCCAAACTGAAGGGGGAAAGTGTTTCGCGGGCCCAGGGCCAGGGTCCATACCTTCTCTGAACAAGGCAACGACCTTCCCTGGTAAAGCCTGGAATGGTGCGATATTTTCTCCAAAGGCCAGCAATCGGTGAATAATATTTTTTAAGATAATCTTCATGTACCGCAATATCCACGGTCGGCATGAAATCAGTGGTAACACCCACACGCGGAGCCGTTTCATCAAACTCACACGCAAAGATAGGAAGATCATAATCATCGGCGGCGGTCATGTTAAGGGCACAGTACTTTGCTCTCCCCATATAGTGCAATTCCCCAATGGTGATCTTCTCAATCTTATCGCTTCCCTTAACCAGGTAAGGTTTATAGAACCCACTGGCCATAGGGGATTTAAACGCCAGGGCAGGTTTGGTATCCATCCCTTCATAGGTTTCAAGCGGTACCAGTTCTATTCCCTCGAAGAGTTTGTAATCGTCACGTATCACTCTTTCAAAATCCACCATATCATTCCATCCAAGCCTTGGCATATCAAGCTCCTTTAGATTTAAAAAATATAATTATTCCCTATCATTTGTGATTATCGATGTCAACAATATTTATAAAAAATTGAATTTGTAAATTATTGTTGACAGGATAAAATTACATCAAATTTCCTTGACTTTAATTATGAGTTAAGTAATATATGAGTACGCTCATTAATATCACATGCATTTAAAAATACAACAACAATTTTAGCTGCCACAAAAAAAAGAGGCACTTTCATGACAGGCACTAAAAATGATCCTCAAAGGAGAGAACGAAAGAAGAAAGCGATAAGGAACGCTATATTTAAAACTGCACAAAAGCTATTTGTCGATAAGGGGTTCGAAAACACCTCGGTTGAAGACATCACAGAACGAGTCGACATAGCTCAAAGCACCTTCTTTAACTATTTCCCACGGAAAGAAGACCTCCTGGCAGAAATATTTAAAAGGAAAATTCCCTTTCTCAAAAGAAAGTGCCAGGAAATCCTGGAATTGGATGTACACATCAAAACAAAGATTAATAAAATATTTTCAACCACAGCCAGGATTGCAGCCAAACATGAGAACATTACACGAGCAATGTTGATTAAAAATTTTACTACCTTGAACAATCAACAATACGATGGAATCTTTTTCGAAGACTTTAGAAACTCACTTTCTCTTATTTTGAAGCAAGGACAAGCTGAAGACCATATACGCAAAGATATATCTCCAATTAAATTAGCAAACATGCTGGAAGGTGTTTTCACTTTGTTCGTCATTGATTGCCTTATAAAGAAAACATATTGTATGTCCTCCAGGGAACTCCATAAAAGACTCAATATATGTCTTGACGGAATGGCAACGGATAGAAAAGGTGATGAATAGTTTTTTTAGCCTCAGTAAAAACCGCAGCTTTCTGAAAATAAATCAGGAGACACAATGAAAAGTGGATATGATCTTATTGTAATTGGAGCAGGACCTGCAGGTCTCACGGCCGCTAAGGCAGCAGCAGAAAGCGGCCTTAACGTCGCTCTTCTGGAGAGGAAGGATACCGCTCATGAAATACTCAGAATGTGTGGGATGATGCTTGTTACACTTTCTGGGAACTATATGGGAGAACGGGTCATCCACAATGAGGAAAAGGGCCTTTTATGCTTTCCTCATTGTGGCTTTAGTCTGAAATATGACGGGCCGACCAAGGATTTCTTTTCCTGGGAAATTTACTCTCCAGGTGGTGAAAAGATTGTTTTCGGTGATTATACCTCCAACCTTCAGAAAGGGAAAGAGGGTCGTGCAAGTGCAGTTTACAGCAAAAGCTGGTTTCTCAGAGGATTGGTCGAAGAATGCAAACGCCTGGGGGTGAACTTTTTTACTGGCGTAAACGTCATACATGCAACAAAAGATGGTGAGGGGGTTGATGTTCTAACGTCAGATGGCAAGCATTTTAAAGGAACCTTTGCTATTGCAGCAGATGGACGCCAGTCAAGAGTCGCACGAAGTATGGGCTTGAACAAAAATCGAGGTTTTTATGCTTCGGTAACGTCCATCGGGTATGAAATGACGAACCTCAATCTACCCCATCCGCAGGCTCTTTATCAACCGCTGGTTAAAAGCGGGGATCCTCCAATGATGGGTTTTATTCTCCCCCGTGCATGTGATTATCAGGGTGAAGATGTGTGGCTGGTCATGACATCAAATGTTGATATGCAAGCTGACCACGAAGAGATCTTTGAAGAATTCACCCAGCGCAGCAGATTTGCTGACTGGTTTAAGGGAGCACGTAAAGTGCGTAAATGCGGGTGCACAGGTAATATGTATGCTCCACTTTTTCACCCGTTTAAGGACAATGTCCTCTTCGTCGGCGATGCCGGGTGGTGCCAGGAAGCGGAGATGACTGGTGCAGTGATGAGCGGGTGGAAAGCTGCCAACACAGTTGTCCACGCCCTGAAAGAAAAAAAGTACAGCGAGGAGGGCATACAACCGTATCTTGAGTGGTGGAAGACATACTATTTGGAGAAACTGGACTACAATGTTTTCCTCAAAAACCTGTATATGCCCATCCTCTGTTCAGACAGTGAAATTGATTACCTGTTCGCTACGATACAAGAAACGCTTCCGACCGTACTGGATCCTTACGAAGTACCCGCTAATATGGGACGTGCAATGGCAAAAATCATCCCGACCATAAAAAAAGAAAAACCGGCTTTACTGAAAAAAATAGAAGAGTTCGCTTCATTCCCACCACATGTTGTGCTAAGAAATACCATCAGGGCGGGTTTTCGTTGCAACTTCACAATCTAAAGTCAAAAAATACTTGCTATGTATTGCATGTTTTTTATAAAGTACCTTATTCGTACGCATAAGAGAAACAATATGGATTTATCAAGCAAATTATTCAAAACAATTACCACAAAACATTTCCAAAGGAGGGGAAAAATGAAACAAAGCAAAAGGATTATACAAACTGTTTTTTTAATGCTACTTGCAGCAATGCTGGTCTGGCCATCCTTTTCTCATGCACAGGCTAAAAAGGGGCTTCTTATCTATGACACAATTTATGGTTCAACCATTGAAGTCGCGTACTGGTTAAAAGCCCTTATTGGTGTGGAAAATCAACTGGACGTAAAAAGGCTTAGTCAGTTTCTTACCGTAAAGCCCTATGACTATGTGATTATTGGCAGTTACACCAGGAATGAAAAACCCTCTGAAGCCATCTATGAATTTGTAGAAACACACCAGGATGAACTGGCTCAAAAAGAAGTGGCATATTTCCTCACCTGCGGTGACAATGATGAAACCATGGTTCTCAAAACCCCAGGAGGCACACCCCATCTTATTGCCGGGCGGAATTATCTGTTTGATATCATGGAGAAATCCCCCAACATAAAACCAGTGGTCATTGGCGGATTTGGTGGTCGCCAGGTTATGCCTACCCTGAATACAAAAGATACTTTATTCACCTGGCTTTTGGGAAAACTCGCCAAAGAAGGGGCTCCCTGGGAAGGACTTGATATTTGGGAGTCGTTGATCCCAGAAAGGGTTGAGATTTTCGCGAATGAGATCCGGGAAAAAATTCTGGGACTTCCACCGCGAGAAGATGTTGAAATATACCGCGGCTACTGGACATCATTACAGCCGGCATCTCTCTCAGATCCCACAAAAGTCAAATTTAAACCCAAACCCTATAATGAACATCATAGTACTGATCGAGTTTTTTTTGCACGGTCACGCATCAAAGGAAATCTGGATGATGCAACTGCTCTTCTGCAAACGTGGGCTCAACAGGAGGGTATAGACCTGAAAGAGCAACGGAAATCCTCATTTAACATATATTACCATGCGGTAAAATCCTACAAAGGAAAAGATCATACGCTCCATGTTGTCGTCTCAACGCTCACCCAGGATCCCGGCAACGTCCACATTTCCTTTCGTTCCTACGAAAAACCGGATGCAAGAAAAGGTGCGGAAGAAGATGTTGCAAAGGCAGAAGCAATCCTCTGGGCAGAGGGGAGAAAAGTAGAAGGAGAAAAAAGGTAAGCGGTGAAAAGAAAGTGTCGTCGGAAAACGCAACACCATAAAAGAATGGGGCAGCCAAACAATTAAACGAATGTGGGGGAAAACCATGATTGCTAAAATACTTAAATATGTTCTTCTCATTCTCCTCGTTCTCATTGTGCTGGCAGTGCTCACTGCTGCACCCTTTATTATAAAGGCTAGAAATGAGGGGAACAGCCTGTATGCAAAGTATGATAGCTATACACAGGAAACACTGGCAAAAAACTTTCAACTAAAGCCCTACCCTATCAAACAGGAATTTCAAAAGATTCACCCCTTAAAGGCTCTAAAATTATTTAAAATAGTTGTTCGTAGTCAGGAAGGGAAGAAACTGTCCAGGGTCAACTCGCTTGACGCAACGATAGGACTTTTTATGAAGATGTATACGCTGTTGATAAGACCCAATTATAATTACAACCTTCCCATGCTTTCCGTTGATTTCATTTTTATAGGAGGGAAAAGAGTTTTCGTTATCGAGGTTATTGATCCCGCCCACATTGAAGATAAAAACACAAAAACGTATTATGATAAGATGCGAGTGTGGATGCCTGAAGTTAAGAAGTTTGAACAGATGGAAACAAATATGGAATGGTGTAAGGATATTTTAACAGATTTTTGCATTCACATTAAAGCTGACCGAAAAAAGGATGATGTTCTTTTTGAAATTTACAAAACCTACCTTCATGCATATATCGACATGGCAAAAAATGCTGAGCCTATCAGCTCTGAGCAGAGCAAACAAGTACAAGAGGGAATAGAGGGGTACGTATCCGCCTTGCTGGCAAAAGGAGGCCCTGCAGTAAACGTCTTCAAGACTCTTCTTGGCCCTGAGAAACAGCAGGAATACGTCCGCACAGTGATGTTTGGATTAGATTAAATAAAGTCTTTTTTAAATTAACATTTAAATCACTTTTATGAGGACATTATGAAAATGAGAAACATGATCTCTTCAATCTGTTTGATTTTCTGTTTAGTGTGGCTAACAGCTTGTATGACTACCAAGAGCAGGGAAGCGGTGTTGATTCAGGAAGAAGAAGCAAAAGAACTGGTTGGAAATGCCCAGAAGATAAACGCTGAGGCGGAATTAACCGATAACCACCCGGAAGTTGAGGAAGGAATCTCCTGCAATGACTGCCATGAGATAAAGCTTGATGCAAAGACAACAGCAACACAAGTATGGATTAAAGGTGACTATCTCTCATGGAGCGCAAAAGAAGGAATCATGTCTAAAGATGAGATATGGGAACAGATCGTGAAACTCCTCGGAGGGAGAAAAGCTGATCAAAAGACCTTTGTTTTAGGGACGTCTATTAACAATACCCCACTCACCACAACGGCTGAATTCACACTTGATCCTGAAGAGAAAATACTCTACGGATTTCACGAGAAAGGAACTGAAAAGCTTACCCACATAAGGAACAATCCCAAAGTAAGTCTCAACTGGCACTTGGAATTCGAAAGCTTTACCGATTTCCTCTGCATACAAATTCTGGGGCGGGCAGAGCTCATTGATAGTACCAGCAAGGACTACGAAAGTATTTTGATTGATATCATTCCCTATGAGATGGGTGCAAAAGCTCGAAAGATGGATTTAAAGCAATTCAGGGATAGTGTGAAAGATTATATGGTCATATGCAAAATCACCATCGACCAGGCCACCATAGCCAATTATGCCTTTACGAAAGATGGTTACAGAATTTACCAGCGATGGACACGATAATGGGAATCTTTCTTTCCTTCCCCGTCTAAAGTTCAAGCGGGATGATTTAATGCGTTCATTGAGAATGCCTCCCTTACGGTTGAAAATGCCACC
>CBDTTR010000059.1:0-9620 GCA_965363405.1 uncultured bacterium
GCAGCTTTTTTTGAATTACTTTCTGCTTTTCTGTGCTCATTGCTTGTCTCCCGAACAACTAGCCGTCTATTATAGACCAGAAACTTAAACATTTGACCCAGTTTTTAAGGCTACACTTATGCAAAGTGATGCTGGATGTTAGATACTGGATCCTGGTAGAAAAACGACTTAACATCTTTTATCCAGCATCAAGCATCCAGTATCGCGAAGCCTCGTCGGTTTGAAACGAAGCTTCACTAGCTTATTCTATATCAAGAACTTTCATTAAAATGTCGGTCAGGTCAAAAAGCTGGATGCTCTCATCCATTTTGCTGAGTGCATCGCTGATGTTTTGTTCACAGAAAGGACATTCCGTTACTATTGCCTGAGCCCCTGTTTTTTTTGCCTCTCCAATCCTTTTCGTAGCGGTCTTTTGAGCAAAATCGATGAAAGCGGTCCTGGCTCCTCCACCGCCGCCACAACACCACGATTGATCCTTTATTCTCTCCATTTCTACCAGTTCCATGCCAGGAATAGCCTTTAAAATCCTCCGCGGCTCCTCATAAATGCCGCAGTGCCTCCCCAGGTGACATGGATCGTGCCAGGTGATACTCATCTTCAGTTCGCCAGGAATCTTAATTTTCCCTTCCTGAATGAGCCTGTCAATATATTCTGCAGTATGATAAACTGACGCATTCAATTCGGGTACTCCCGGTACTTCTTTGTAATCATGTTTAATAGCCCTGTAACACCCGGGACAAAAAGTAACAATCTCTTTTACTCCTGTTTCATTTAATAGTTCAATATTGCGCCTGGCAAGGGTTATGAATGTTTCCCGATCACCTATGCGTGCTATTGGACTGCCGCAGCATATCTCCTTCCTACCCAACATACCAAGATCAACTCCCGCATGGAGAAGTATTTTGGCAGTATTTTGTGCAACCCGCCATAAAGTACTGTCAAAGGCTGAAGTGCAACCGACAAAATAAAGCGTTTCAGCCTTCTCTTTGTTTACATCTTTTATAGAAATCTTTCGTGCCCACCGGTCACGTTGAGCCCTTGGCTGCATCCACGGATTGTCGTAGTTTTTAACACTCTTTATAAGAACTTTATGTTCCGGCATGGGACCGATCCCATCCTTTACCAGTTGGGCACGCAGGGTTTCATTAACCTGAAGGGGTTCTTTGTCCTGGAGGCGCTGGCAGTTCATCTCACATGCGCCACAGGTTGTACAGGTGTAAACAAATTTTACCAGTTCCGGTGCATCTTCATAATCAAAGTCTCCCTCCAGCAAAGCCCTGGCTATATGCATTTTACCCATACCTGAGTATGGGAAAATTCTGTATTCATGAAATGCGGGACATATCTCAGAGTACTCGGCACTCTTCACGTTCCACCCCCACTGGTTCTGACACCAGTTGCACCTGGCACATCCCCAAATTGAATCCCTGTAGTCTTCCAGTTCCTTTTCGAAAAACTTTTTATCAGGTCTTTTTTCATAATATGTCATATAAAATCTACCCCTTTAAACAGTTCCAGTACTTAACGTATTCGTAAAAAGTCCAATTTGCTCCTTATTTGTCATTCCTGCGAAAGCAGGAATCCAGTAATTTTAGGTTGTTATGGACTCCCGCTTCCGCGGGAGTGACTCGATTTTTGACTTTTTGCAAAACATATAAGTTTAGTTTTATTCTTCGTGTTCTTCGTGGTTATATTTGTTTTGGTTGCGTCTCTGCTGCACTATGATCTCTGTGGTGAATAGTTACTTTTTAGAAACAGAGATGTCCCGGGTTTAGGATGTTGTTTGGATCCAGTTCTCTTTTCAGTTCTTTAAGCTTTTGTGTGTAAGTTCCGGCACGGCTGTAAACCATGTCTGACCATGCCCCATATGGTCTGTCAAAAAAGGCTCCATTATTAATGAATCTCTCGCTCACCTCCAGCCACAGATTTTTTACCTGCTCAACCTCGTGCTTATCGTTGGGATTACAGTGAAAATCAGCCTCGCAATGGACAGCCCGTCCCCGTTCAATGGGAAGGACGAACACACCAATATTCTGTAAGGGATAGTGGTATTCATTGATGAATTCCATAACTATTTTTTGAAACTCTGAAACCCTTCTAAGTGTTGTCTTAAAAGAAACATCGTGGACAGATCCACGGTAACAGAACTTTTTCAATATTCCCCATGGATGCAGCATTTCATTTAAGAACATCTCGTCAAGATGACCACCATTATACATCTGGAGATGTGCCATTGAACAAATCTCCTTTAAAGCCTTTTCTTCGTATGCTATTTTCCCTTCTGGCATCCTTGGTCCCCCGTTCAAACAAAGTACAAGCAACCAATCAGGGAGTTTATCCCTGAGTGCATTAAATTCCTTTGTTTCAATCATTTCAGCAGGGAACTGTTCCGGTACCTTCCAGTCCTTGCAGAGCAGGGCTGCTAAATTGAAGTTGTTGATAAGGAAACATTCATGTCCGATCTCTTTTCGCTGTATCATTCGGAGTGGCTCGATAGCCTCTGGGAAAGAATCAAACTGAATAAGAAATATTTTCCTCTCTTTTGGCAAATACTCCACCTTGATGTTCATCTTTGTTATAACCCCCAGGGTTCCCTGAGCCCCTGTCCAAAGCCGGTTAATCATGGCACGAACCGGCCCCATAGGTGAGCCCGGTATGCCACCTGCAGCCCAAAGACCAGTTCTGTATAGATCACCCGTAGGTAGAACGAGTTCTGTATCCATTATGTGCTCATTTCCATATTCAAAACTGGCTGCGGCAACTGCTGGGTCTCTTTCCAGATAACTTGTCAATGCAGAGCGCTTAGGGTGGATACCAAAAGGGAGCATTGCACGAAGCTGGTGCTTTTCCAGTTCATCCTGAAGCTGACTTGCCGTCACTCCAGGCTCAATAACAGCATGCCAGTTATTATCGTCAACCTGAATGGCGTTCATTTGTGAGAGGTCAAGAAGGATCCCCCCCTCTTTTGGGATTGTGCCACCATGCAGATTCAGACCTGAGCTGAAGGGGACAACCGGTGTGTGTATTTTGTTGGCATATCTGATAACCTCCTGAACATCTTCAACCGACTTTGCAAATGCAACTACTTCCGGTCTGCGCGGTTCAACAAAGCTCTGATCATGCGAATACTTGATAAGTGTTTCCTCATCATCAAAAACAGAATCTTTCCCCAAAATATTTGTTAAATCATTTTTGATAGACATGGAGCCTGCTCCTTAAATCACTTGTCATCCCCGCCCCGTATCAAGTACGGGATAAACTCCAGCGGGAATCCAGACGTCATTCCTGCGGAAGCAGGAAACCAGAATGGGTATTTATTATTTGATATAGATTCCTGCTTTCGCAGGAATGACCCTTTTTGAAATTGGTGTTATGGTTTTGAGTTTATTTAGCTTTTGCGCACCCTATCTTCACCCCCTTTCATAGTTTAATTCAATTACAACGAAACAAAAACTTAAAATATGTATTAGCAAAATTCTTTAACGCTTCTACCTGGGAGATGTAATGAAGTATGTAAGCAATAAAATATTCTAAATTAATTTGTGGGGTATGTCAAAGTGAATATAGATTAGAAAACCCACCACTGGGATGTTCTAAATTATTTGGCTTTATTTTATATTTGTCCATAGGGTAATCCATGTATTTCTTTGGCAGATTCACCCTATTTTGAAAGTGCTTCTATAGATAATCCGCTTAAAAGAGGAATTTTCCCAATTGAGCAAGACCTGTTGGTTGAATCCACCCCTTTCTCAAGGTTAAGAGCAGGCAAAATTAAATGTTTGCCTTTTCATGTTATAACAAATGTAAGAAACTTCTCAAATTAATATTATCCGATGGTTGATTAAAGAAGGATTTTAGTAAAAAGCAAGGAATATTTTGTATGCAATATAAAAAAACTTGACATAATGATAGTGATATTATAAAAATTCCCTACTGTTTTGTTTAAGTGAGGAGGTTTGAACTTAGCTTAAGTTTCGCTTAAGCAATTGGAATGATGGGTATAGTTTTAAGAATCTTATTTGGATGAAAACAAGGTTCTGTCAAAAGACAATATTCCATATTCTCAAAACTCAATTTAAAAAATGCAGATGAAGGAGAATTACCTTGGCAAAGCTGAAATCAGTGAAGCAATCTGAGCCACACGTATGGAAGGATACCAAAGTTGGGTGTATTTTACTGGAAGAAGGAAAGGCAAAGCCCTTTGAAATGGGACAGAAACCCCTTTTAATCCCTGTATGGGATAAGGAGATGTGTGTGCGATGCGGGCTTTGTTACATCTTCTGTCCCGATGCTGCAATCAAGAGGGGTGACGATGGATATTACGAGGCAGATCTTGACTATTGTAAAGGATGTGGTATCTGCCATCGGGAATGCTGGTTTGGAGCCATTAGTATGACGGAGGAGAAATAATGGATAAATTTGGATTATATGTACCTCAGCTATTACCTTTTAAGGAACACTTTTTACCACAGGCTCATCCTGCCTGCATGGGTTGTGGAGTAGCTCTTGGAGTGAGGCATGCGTACAAAGCTTTAGAAGAGACAAAAGGTTGGATGAAGAAAGCCAGTTGGGAAATTCCCTGGGAACAGCCCCTACCAGGAAGCCTCATTACGAGCAAGAAGGAAAAAAGGGAAATGATAAGGCCTGCCATGCTAAACATTGAAAAGAAAAGTCAGGCCAGTCTTCTTATCTGTTTTGATAATGAGGCCGTTGAGGGGAAACCTTCTAAAGCGGTATTTAAGAAACGGATCCCCGATGTTGCCGTAGCGAGAGGTTTTCATTATGTGGCAACGGCCTGCCCGAGCTACCCTTTTGACCTTATTGATAAGGTGAAAAGGGCAATGGAGTGTGAAGGATCAAGCTACGTTCACATTCTATCACCTTGCCCGGTTGGCTGGGATTTTGACAGCGAACTTACTGTGAACATTGGCCGATTTGCAGTGGAATGTACGATCTTCCCATTGTATGAGGTTGTTGCTGGTGACTACCGTTTAACTATTGACCACCCCGGGATGAGACCGGTTGAGCAATACATTAACATGCAAAATCGGTTTAAACATTTTAAGCAGAAAGATATTCTTGAGATTCAAGCTGAGGTGGATAGAGAATATGCCAAATTAAGAGATGGGAAGGTGTAAGGAGGAAAAGATGGCTTTATCAAATTGGGATAAAAACGCTCAAGCAACCTTTGGAAAGATTGAGGAAGTGATTCCCGAATCCATGAGAGAAGCGGTAACACCACAGCTTATCACCATGATAGAAAAGAAAGCATCCGGTTCAAAGGTAACCGTTGAGGTAATCGAAAAGTTGGTGCGGGAGGATCTGCCTGAACCCCAAAAGAGTATGATGATGGGTGCCTTGGGTTTATCGGAGTCGGCACCTGAGGCTGAAGCGGCTGAGCCCGTTCAACTCAACTGGGAAGGTGAGAGCGAGAAGCTGGTGGATAAAATCATGGAGGTTATCCCTGAGATGTTAAGGGGTGCTGTGAAACCCAAGTTCTT
The DNA here is from genome assembly GCA_965363405.1 of uncultured bacterium. Classification (GTDB taxonomy): domain Bacteria; phylum Desulfobacterota; class WTBG01; order WTBG01; family WTBG01; genus WTBG01. The sequence goes on from CBDTTR010000059.1 coordinate 5,502, forward strand.
AGAATTTATCAAGACCAAAGCAGGGCAAAGTGGTGTGGTGACAGAGGGCCTGGTGGTTGATGCCATCAAGGAGATGAATCCGCCAGAGCCTTATATGAGTCAGATTTTAAAAGTTCTAGCTGCAAGTGAGGGTATAGACTTAAGCAAAGTAGACGAGATATTGTCTAAACACCAGAGGAGGCAAGAAGAGCTCGTTTCTGTATTCCATGAGTTGCAGGAGGAATATAGCTATCTTCCTAAAGAAGCGATAGACAAAGCAAGAGAGTATTTGAACGTTCCTTTAAGTACGGCTTATCGGGTTGCCACCTCTTATAAGGCCTTCAGCCTGGAACCAAAGGGAAAACATGTGGTTAAGGTATGCGATGGTATTGCCTGTCATTTAAAGGATTCGGATAAGCTCTATGAAGAATTAAAAGGAAATTCCGATGACCGCTTTACCCTGGAGAAGGTAAGGTGTCTCGGGTGCTGCGGGCCAGTTCCGATGGCAATAGTAGACAAGGAATATGGTGATAGTGAGTGGGTGAGGGAAAAGGTTGCTAAATTCTAGTATTTAAGAAAAAGAGGAGCTATCATGAAGATTAAAAGTGAAGGTGACCTTAAAAAAATAAGTGAGAAGGGTAATAAGACCCTTTTGCCTTCGGAAGTTAGAATTCAAGTGGGAGCAGCCACATGTGGGCTGGCAAAAAGAGCGAAAGCTTTAAAAGAAGCTCTGGAATCAGAAGTTAAAAAGCAGAAGCTGAAGGCGACAATTGTAGAGGTTGGTTGCAATGGAATGTGTTACCAGGAACCCATAGTGGACGTGATTCAAAAAGGTAAACCAAAAATCACTTATGGAACGATGACTGTTGACAAGGTCTCCCAACTGGTAGAAGCCATTAAAAAAGAAACGGTATTGAAAGAGAATCTTCTATTCAGGACAGATGAAGAAGATAGACTTATTACGGATGAAAAAACAAGCTACGTATCTGGTCAGCCTTCTAAATCCCTACAAGAAACAACGGAGTACCACCAATACCCCTTTTATCAACAGCAGAAGAGGATTGTTTTAAGAAATTCTGGCGTTATCGATCCTAAAAATATTGAGGAGTATATTGGTTGCGGGGGGTATAGAGGATTAGCCAAAGCACTGAACATGTCAGCTGAAAAGATTGTAAAAGAAGTGACCGCTTCGGGTTTGAGAGGCAGAGGTGGAGCAGGATTCCCCACGGGAGTTAAATGGAAAGCTTGTCAGGAAGCGCATGGGGATGCAAAATACGTGATTGCCAACGGTAGTGAAGGGGACCCTGACATTGGCATGCACAGGAGCATGCTGGAGGGAGATCCTCACAGTGTACTGGAAGGAATGATCGTTGCGGCTTATGCTGTAGGTGCCTCAAAGGGGTTTATCTATGTGAGTAGCAATTATCCCCTGGCTTTGGTAAATATAAGGGAAGCGGTACGTCAGGCAAAGGAGTATGGACTCTTAGGTGATAATATTTTAGAAAGTGACTTTAGTTTTGAAGTGGACGTTGATGAGGGAGGTGGAGCTTACGTTTGTGGAGAAGAGACAGCTCTTATCACATCGCTTGAAGGCAAATATGGAGAGCCAAAGCCTCGTCCTCCCTTTCCAGTGCAAAAGGGTTTATGGGACCAGCCTACAGTGGTGAACAATATTGAAACGCTGGCTAATATACCAGTTATTATTGTCAAAGGAGGGGACTGGTTTAGCAGTATTGGTACTAAAGGAAATACCGGCACCAAGGTGATCTCCTTAAATGGCAGCATCAATAACCCATGCTTGATTGAAGTCCCTCTCGGCACAAGTTTGAAAAAGATTATTGAACTGGGTGGAGGGGTAAGTGAAGGGAAAAAATTTAAGGCATTCACTACGGGTGGACCTTCTGGAGGGGTGCTGCCTGCAAAGTCAGCCAGCTTGTCCTTAAACTATGACGAGCTTAATAAAGCGGGTTCTCTTCTGGGATCAGGCATCACGGTTATAGATGATGATGTCAATATGGTGGAGCTAACCCATTATTTTCTTAACTTTTTCAAGGAGGAGACCTGTGGTAAATGTACGACCTGCCGAGAAGGGGTTAAAAAAATGTGTGAGATCTTTGAAGAGATCTGTCAGGGCAATGGAGAACTGGAGGATTTAGCCCTCTTAGAAAAGATGTCACAACCCATGATTGACGGATCACTTTGTGCGCTGGGAAAGGCCATACCCAATGCAGTGATGTCAACCATCAAACACTTTAAAAATGAATATAAGGATTACATCACAAACAAGAAGGTGTCCAACTAAGATTGTGAACTTGATGCTGGATACTAGATTTTTAAATCTCTGCGATCTCAGCGAACTCTGCGGTGTATCCGTAAGTAATTTACTTGAAAACCTTGGAGGAAAAAGCAAACGATGATAACGCTAACCATCAACGGGAAGAAAATCAAGGCTCAGGAAGGAAAGACTATTCTGGAAGTTGCCCGAGAGAATGACATTCACATTCCTACCCTATGCTACAACGAAGCACTGGCACCTGCTGGTAACTGCAGGCTATGCACTGTTGAAGTGACACAGGGAAACCGCACAACATGTGAGACTTCATGCAATTATCTGATCCAAGAAGGGATGCAGATTAAAACGGATTCTGAAAGGGTAAAGGCAGTAAGACAGATGGTGATGGAGCTGCTTTTGGCCCGTTGTCCCAATCCCAAGAAGGTAAGAGAAATGGCGGAAGAGGTAGGGGTAGAGGCTGTTCCCCTTCGATTTAGTTTAGAGAACGAATACTGTATTTTGTGTGGACTATGTGTGAGAAGCTGTTCAGAGATCGTCCAGGCATATGCCATTGATTTTGAGGGAAGTGGGATTGATAAAAAGGTAGCCATTCCATTTAATGAGGCCTCCCAGGACTGTATTGGCTGTGGAAGTTGCGTTTTCGTATGCCCTACCCAGGTAATTAAGCTGCAGGATGTAGAGAATGCGAAAATCATTTACCCTGAGGGAGAAGAAGATCTTGGGCCTCAGCGGATGATGCAAAATTGGAGAACTGAGTTAAAGCTTAAGATGTGTAAAGGATGCGGTAATCCTATCGCCCCGGAGAAGCAGCTAACCTGGTTGCAGGAAAAGATGATCCTGCCAACGGAGTTCTTCGATTTTTGCCAGACATGCCGCAACTATCCGGAGATTGATGAAGAGAAGTGTCTGGGCTGCGGTGGTTGCAACGATAACTGTCCCTGCGGTGCCTTAGAATTGAAAGAAGAGGCGGGTGAGGTAAAGGCAATCTGTTATACTATTAATTGCACAGGCTGCAGGATTTGTGTAGATATGTGCCCGCGGGAAGCAATCAGCTGAAATATCCATGACTTTTTAGGGTTGGTGGTTAAATTCTCTTCCTCTTTATAGGATGCTCCTCCAGGTACTTTTCAAGTTGTTTGAGCGTCTTAATTTCCTTCACAGCATTTTTATCATGATACTCACATCCCTTGGGATCGAGTTTCCTGCAGATTGCAGGGCGTGTCTCATAAATCTTACAGCGATTGTTACCATCGAGGTGTTTGCACCGGTTCTTAATATTTAAATACCATTTTCTGTTTTGGATAAAGACAGAGGTTTTCTGGTGACTGATATACCAGCGTATGTTTTCAAAGTCACTTTTAGTTGTAGGTTTATCAATCTCCAGGGCAAAATATTTACAACAGAGTGCATCACATTTTTTGCAGATATTACCCACCGTTCCTCCCCTCAAGTAAAATTTAGGAATTCAGACACTTAGGATACCATTTCATCCGAAGTGTTGCACTTCGTTATTGAACTAGCGCCTTTTCTATTATTTCGCTTAAAGAATCTTTGAAAATGTTCCCCAGCACATCTGTCTTGTGCTTGTTCAATGGAATGTAAGAGCTGTTTATAAGCACTGGTCTTTCCCCGATAGCTGTCATGAACCTCATCAAGCACCTGCATCACTTTAATCTTAGACAATTCCCCTTTCCTGGGAAATGATCCATAACAGTGGAGGCAATGATGATGACATTTACCCGTAATCTCAATCTCTAAAAATCTTGCGTTCATAATCTTTAGTCCAAGTTTGCAAGGAATATAAAATGAGAATCTGCCTAAAGTCAATGACAAAAAACCGTGTTGGA
>CBDTTR010000060.1:0-9486 GCA_965363405.1 uncultured bacterium
TCGGGAAAATCCTATCTCTTATTTAAATTGGTTATACGTCTATGAAAATTACTGATATTCAATTGGGCCATCTATCCATACCCTTAAAGACACCTTTCAAAACGGCCTTAAGAACCGTAACCCATATGGAGGATGTGCTGGTAAAAATCCACACAGATACGGGTGATGTCGGCTATGGCAGTGCTGCACCCACGCCTTCTATTACTGGAGATACAAGCAGCAGCATCAAGACCGCAATCCAAGATCATATCAAAAAACAGCTTATTGGTCTATCGATTGATAATTTTGAAGAAGTGATGTTGCGGTTACATACATCTCTGGTCAAAAATACCAGTGCCAAAGCAGCGGTCGATATCGCCCTATACGATCTGTATGGTCAATTAAACGAAGTGCCAGTTTATAAACTGTTGGGTGGCTATAGAAAGGAACTCATCACGGACATTACCATTAGCATTAATGAACCTGAAGAAATGGCGCGGGATAGTCTGGATGCTGTAAACAAAGGTTTTAAAACACTCAAAGTGAAGGTGGGCAAGGATCCAGAAAAAGATATAAAACGCTTAAAACATATACGGGAAGAAGTTGGCCAAAATATTCATCTATGGGTTGATGCAAACCAGGGCTGGACACCGAAGGAATCGGTTTATATTTTACAAAAGATGGAGGATACAGGTATCCGGATAGAACTCGTCGAACAACCGGTGAAAGGTCATGACCTTAAAGGCTTGAAGTTTGTCACTGATAATGTATCCGTTCCGGTTGTAGCAGATGAGAGTGCCTTCTCGCCCCAGGATGTTTTTAAAATCATCCAGATGCGTGCTGCTGATCTGATTAATATTAAATTGATGAAAACGGGTGGCATATATAATGCCCTTAAAATATGCGACATGGCTGAGCGTGCACATATAGAGTGCATGATCGGATGCATGCTGGAGAGCAAAATCAGTGTCACCGCTGCCGCTCATCTGGCTGCTGCCAAAAGCATTATTACAAAATGTGATCTCGATGCACCGATTCTATGCAATGAGAATTCGATCGAGGGGGGTGCTTTCTACAAAGATAATAAGATTATCCTATCAGATGAACCAGGATTTGGGTTTAAAAACATCAAGGAATGCCACCTTAAATAACATACACTTCTTATATCACAAATCTCATCATCTAATAAGATTTGCTGCTGCCCTTAATCCCAACAAATAACTGTCAACCCTAAATCCTGTAATCTGCCCAACTGCAACATCAGCCAGCATGGACTTCTTTCGGAAATCTTCTCTTTGATAAATATTTGATAAATGCACTTCGACTGTTGGGGTTCCTGCTCCAGCAACTGCATCTCTCAAGGCTATGCTTGTATGGGTATAAGCCCCCGGATTAATCACGAGTGCCTCATAATTACCCATTGTCTTCTGTATCTCGCTTACCAGTTCTCCCTCAGAATTTGACTGGAAATAATCTACTGACACACCAAGTTCATCTGCTAGTTTTCCAATCTGTTTGTTAATCTCCTCGAGAGTGATATGCCCGTAAACATCGGTTTCTCTTTTACCAAGAAGATTAAGATTGGGTCCATGAATCACCAGAATCTTTTTCACCTCATTCTCCTCCCTAACGGTTAATCATTGCAAAAACATAGTCACAGAAATCACAGAGTGTTTCTCAGTGTGCTCTGTGGTTAATTCATCATAAACTATTTGAATGGATAATTAAACAAAAAAATCTTTTCAATATACACAAAAAAACCCTTCCACTATTAAGAAGCAGAAGGGCTTTTCTTGAAAATTACTTTCAAAAGAGCATGTAAAATTACATTCAGGAATCTACCACAATAACTACACGCCTATTCTTTGCCTTCCCTTCGGGAGTATCATTGGAAGCAACAGGCTTAAAGTAGCCATAACCTTTAACTGACATAAACGACTGGTTAAATTTGAAGTGTTCTGACATATATTTCATTACCTGTATGGCTCGGGCTGTCGAAAGCTCCCAATTTGTAGCATATTTTTCCATAATATTAGTGCCAATGGGAACATTGTCTGTATGGCCTTCAATGCATATATTTCGGTCTGTATACTTTTCCAACACTTCACTTAAGGTCTTTAAAGTTTCGATGCCTTCTTTGTTGAGGGCATCAGTTCCCGAGAGAAACAAAATTGCGTTTGGTAGGTTAATATGGGTTCTGCCTTCAACATTCTGTAATGATATTTTTTTGCTGTTCTCTAGAGTTTGAATCTTATCTTGCAGTTCTTGAATCAGAGCATCATTTTCTATTAGTCTCGCTTCAATCTTTTCCCCCTCCTTTTCCTCAGGAAGATAGATTGAATCTTGTTTTCCACTTACGATTTCCTCCTCTATTTCTTTTTCTTCCTCAGCTTTTAGAGAAAAACACTTAAATAAATCGTCCATAAGGAGTTTAACACTTCTTTTTATATTCTTATCAAACATCGTCTTAAGATGTTTGTCATTAAAAGATTGATTTGAGTGAGGGGTAAACTCTGTTTCTACCCTGTTTGACCAGACTACATCTCCAGTTTTAGCATCCTGGACATACATGCGAATCTGCACAATGCTGCTCACGCTCTTCTTGCGAGGATGAAGATTGGATAAGGTACCAAAACTATGCTCCATCAATACATCCCATGTGCCTCCAAGATCATCCTCTGTTTTCTCGCCAAACACAAAGCCAAACTTTCTCCACAACTGCGAAGAATCGACATCTTCTAAATCAGATTCGTAGTTTTTAGGATCTGCTGCACCAAAAAGAGCATCCTTCATGGGCTCAATTAACACTGGTAAAAACCCTCTCTGTAAAGGGTTATAAGTATCTATGTCTTTTAGCCCATACTCAATAATTCTCCCTCTTACTATAAGATCTACACCCAACTCTTCACCTAAGTGCTCAATCATCTCTCTGCTTAATCCTACCGTAGCACCTTGTAGAATGGGTGTTTGTACATGGGTTTTCTCAGCTTTTTCGAGGGCCATTTCACTCTTGATGACATTAATAATCTCCTCTTTCATAGCTTCAGAGTGTTCTACATTAATGAGATCATACTCAGGGGTTCCAATAACCTTAGTTCTGAATTTAGTCTTTTCATCACCATCTGAACCATAAATAAGCTGCTGGTTAGCAAGAGGTTTTATGACATCGTTATCTACTAAAACCGTGTTCACATCCTCCTGTACGGCAACCAGGATTCCATTTTTAACAAAATGATCAGTTATCTCCTCGAGAATCTTAATGTTACCACCCCAAATCTCAGCATGAAGCAAATCCTGCTGATGAGAGTAGTCTGCGAAAGGAAAGAGTGCCACCTTTCCTACGCCTTCAATCGCCAACCGATTCTCAGTAGCACTATACTGCAATGCGGAATTTTCGGCAGGAACTACCGTATCTTTAAGCACACCTCCACATCCAAAGATGAAAAACATCAGAACTAAAGCCTTTAATACATTTTTGTTTATCATTTCCCGTCCTCCTGTTAATCATTAACGACTTTTTGTGAAGTATTTATTAATCAGTTGACTCTATCCCTATAATGTCCTTAGGAACAATCGTTGTGGTCAAAAACACCAATAGTTCTGTCAACTCTTTCTTGTTAAAAGTATTTGTAAATAATCTTCCAAGACCTGGAATATCAGAGAAAAAAGGTACACCTGATTTAATGATGTTAATTGTTTCTTCATAGATTCCCCCAATCACAACTGTTCTTCCACTTTCTACTATCAAAACAGTTTGTGTCTCCCTCACATCTATGCCAGGTTCACCTCCAGCACCTGTTTGAGCTGACTTCTGGTCTTTTTTCACATTAATTTGCACCTTTATTATTTTTTCTGATAAAATAGTGGGTGTTACCTTTAGCTCCAAAACTGCATCTTTAAACTCTGTTGACGTAACACCTTCCTCGCTCAATTTCAAGTAAGGAAGAGCAACTCCCTGTTTTATCATGGCCTCGTTTTTATCAATGCTCAAAATTCTCGGATTTGATATTATTTTAAGCTTTTCATCTTTTTCCATTGCAGTCAGGGTCGCTGTGAGTTCAAAGTTCTTTCGTAAGATGCCAAAACCTATACCTGCACCTGAACCAGCACCCACTGCAGCCGGTAGATCAACCATATTACCGTTGCTTATTACATCTTTAAGAACCTTCGTCACTTCACCAGTAATAGGATCTGTTACGTCTTCCTTTTGAAATTCAACACCATGCTGACCACCAACCGCATAAGCCGTTTTACCACTATTCCCCTGGGTTACATATGGTGAAGACCATACGATGCCGATTTCTTTGGTAAAAGTTGGAATCGATTGTATGATCTTCGCCTCTATGAAAACCTGCCTCACTGTTCTATCGTCATAGCGAGCAATTTTTTTCTTAATATTATCAATTTTTTCAGGTGTATCAGTAATAACCAATCTGTTGAGGTTTGGATCAACAGAAATAGCCCCTCTATCACTTGATATTTCTTTTTCTTTGTTTAAGAGATCCGCGACATCTTTCGCATCACGATAAATAACGTCAATGACTACACTTCTTAAATCAGCAACTTTTTCCTGTGATTTGAGAGCCCTGTATTTATCGTCACTTATCTTCCTAATCTCTTCCTGTGTTTCAATTCTTAAAACACTACCCATCCAGAGTTTTCCTAAATTGTTAGTTTCTAAGATGATCTCTAATACTTCGTCCCAAGGAATATTTTCCAGTTTTATGGTCACCTTTCCTTTAACGTTTTCACTTACAATTATATTCAAACTGCTGACATCAGCAATCAATCTTATTATGTTCCTGATATCTGCATCCTTAAAATCTAAAGATATCATCTGACCCGAATATACTTTTTTCTCTTCCTCAACTCTTATCCCTTCAGAAGAAATATCTTCTATCCTGGCTGTTTCAAGCTTGGCTATCTCTTTCACTTCAACTTCTACTTCCTCTTTGACTTCAACTTCATCTTTAGCTATTCTTGCCTCATCTTTAGTAACTTCTTCTGGTTTCTCCCCTTCTTCCGTTACTACTTCCCCCTTTACTTTCTCTTTCTTAACTATTTCTTCTGCCTTCTCTTCATTTACAGGGATTGCTTCAGCAATAACCTCTTCCACCTTCTCCTCTTTCTCTGCAACAGCAGGTTCCCCCCATGCTACTAACAACTTATTGCCATCTTTTTCAATCTTATAGCTGGGTAATCTATCCCGGAAATACACCGCTAAACGCACCTTCCCAGGGTGTTGCCCTATTTTTAATTTAGTAAGATATGAAGAATCAAATGAAAAAACATTCTTTGGCAAAAGGTGCTTAACTCCGGGAATATCTATTACCAATCGATATGGATTTTCCATGATAAAAGCGTTATAGATACCAATTACATCGTCCGAAATAACTGTCATTCCATCAAGATCTTTAGCAATCTCAAGGTCTACAATCTTTTGCTCTTTAACTTCACCTGATGATACTTCATCTTTTATACTCTTTGCATTCTCTATAGCCCCCTCATTCTTTACAACCAGATCAGCCGGACGTGCTATTCTAATAATAAGATCTGATAGTTTTGTGCTTACCTCATAATCTGCGTCTTTGTTTAGCCCTATCTCAATGCGGCAGAACTTCCTCCCTCCTTTGTCTATCTCTTTATTTATTATTTCATTTATAACTCCGTTATTTACCTTTGCAGGCTCTATGGAAGTATCTGCAGTAAAATCTGGAATATCAACAACAATTTTCAAAGGTTTTTTCAATTTAACAACTGTATAAGTTAATGGCTTAGAAGCTTTTATAGTGACAATGCTATCTTTTTCTTGTTTAGTAACTTCAATGCCTTTTACGATAGAAGGCTCGTCGAGAGCTCCCCCTTCCTCTGCTAATGCTATCTTTTCCTGTAGCAAGGAAGGGAAATCAAACTGTTCTTGAATATGCGTGGATATTCCCCACAGTATCAAGAACATCATCAATATTTTCAAAGTTTTATTACATCCCCTTAAGGGTAAACCACTTTTCATAACTCTTCCTCCTCTGATTTATGGAGAATCAATGAAACCTTACTGTAAACAATTTCTCCTGAGCTTTGATCAATTTCCTTTTCAAGAATAACAACCTCATTCCTCTCAATCTCGACAACTTCACCATACCTGTCACCAATAAGAGTCCCCTTCTTTATGATATAGCCATCACCTTTAGAATCTTCTACCATTGCTCCGGGATTTTCAGTGCCAGTTATAATAGCAACCAGTTTAAGCTCAGCCAAAGTATACTTTTGCAAAGGAGTGAGTGGAGCACCTCCCAGTATACTTCCGGATATTATTTCTCCTTCTTTAATAAGTGGTTTAAATGGGTCCTTTTTACCCATCGGATCATAATGATATTTTACCACTTCTTTATGGCTTTCTTTCTTGTCTGTAACCGCTTCATTTACAGATTTCTTTTTTGTCTTTTCTGAAGCAGCTCCAATCTTCTTCTCTTGAGACTTAGGTTTGTCATCACCACAAGCAGGCAGAATAAATAGAAAACCCGTTACAATAAACAGTGCTAAGAAACAGAAGTCTCTACTTCTTTTATTTCTTTTCTTTTTTTTCTTTTTCACCTGGTATCTCTTCAATAAATTTATAGGTTTTGGCCGCACAAGAGACTTCTAGTACATTTCTTCCATCTATCTCTTTAGGCTTATCAATTACTAAGCTTGAAACATTAACTATTCTTTGAAGATTGGCAATTTTATCAAAAAAGATTGCTTGATCATGATAAGTACCTGAGAGCTTTATATCAACAGGAATCTCAGCATAGAAATTCTTTTTAATTTCCTTTTGTGGTTTAAAGAGCAACACAACCAATCCTGATTCAATTGCATGATAAGATATGTCCTGCAGAAGCTTATCAATTTCCTTTTTATCAGGTAGTTGTTTCAAAGCCACTTGACGTTTCTTTTTCATCTCCTCCGTTTCTTTCCTGAACCTTGGGAGATCATTTAAGACAACTCTTTGTTCATTTAGCTCCTGCTGCTTTTTCGTCAGCACCACGTTTCTTTCATCCAATTCTTGAGCATGTCCTCTATAAATCAGGAACCAGTACAACCCAAGAATTATCACTGCAACACCTGCAAGAATACCTATTCTCTGCATTTTGTTTAACTTGAGTATTTTATCTACGTTGACATCAATGTTTGCCATAATCCAATCCTAAGTCTGCGAGGAAGATTCAACAAAACAGGTAATCGTAAATTTGTTCAGCCTTTCCCTTTTCTTGCCAGTAACGTGTTCTTTCATTTCAGATGAAATCAAGTCAACGTTTTTGAAATAAGTTGACTTTTCCAAACTATTCATAAACTTTGATATCAATTTATTATCCACAGAAACACCGGTCAATTCCAAGTTATTGCCAGTCTGTTTTAAACTCAGCAGCCATATTTTGTCAGGAATATTTGAAGCCAGCCCATCTAGAATTAGCACAGGACCCTGTTTACCCTTCTTGAGATTTTCAATGATTTCAAACTGCTTGCGATAGGTTTCTTTCTCCTTTTTCAACTTGTTAATTTCTTTCATAGTTACTTTGTTGCTTGCAATCTCATTTTCTATCCCAACAATCTCTTCATTAACATCATTTATATTTCCAGAAATTATAGAATGAATGATTACAACGAGAACCAGAACCAGAAAAACAGTACCGCCAGCAATTACAGCATGATTTGTAATGTTTTCTTTCCTTAGTATTTCTCTATAGGGAAGTAAATTAATGTTGATCATCAGTCTCCCAATCTCCTCAATGCCAATCCGACTCCAACCGAAGCCAATGGTGTTATATCTTTTATGTACTCAGGATCAAATGTATTCTCATCATATTTAATGTTCCTAATACAGTCCATAATCTCTGTTGGAATATTTGCTTTCTCTTCAATGACATCTCTTAGATACGGAATTTTAGCAGTTCCTCCGCTCAAATATATTTTATTAATACCTTCATAGGAAGATGAGCTGTAGAAATCCAGGGACTTCTGAATTTCTGAAGCTATATTATCACACCCTTGCTTAACAACATTTTTCCCCCCTTGAAATTCAGGAGACTCTAATTCTTTCCCGGTTTTTATATCCTCTGCTTCTTCAAAACTAATACCGAATTCTTTCTGTAGTTCTTCAGTAATCTGATTACCTCCAAGAAAAACATCACGGGTAAAGGTAGAAATACCATCCTTGGTAATATTAATGCTGATCGTGCTTGCACCAATATCAATTAATGCAACATTTTGGTTTTCCTCTATCGGGTAATTTATCTCAAAAGCATTTTCGATGGCAAATACGTCAACATCAAGTATGATTGGCTTAAGCCCAGCATCACTTAGTAGTTTAGTATAATCATCAATCATCACCTTCTTGGCAGCAACTAATATTACATTCATCTGATCAGACTTATCTTCATCAATATTTAGAATCTGATAGTCGATGTTGACCTCCTCCAGATCAAAAGGAATGTATTGTTCAGCTTCAAATCTAATGGATTCCTCTAGTTCCTCATCAGATGTTAAAGGCATGCTTATCTTTTTGATGATGACTGGATGTCCTGAAATGGAAACAACTGTGTTCCTGGTCTTAATATTAAGATTAGAAATCAATTGTTTTATGGAATTGACTATTGCGTCATGATTGAGTATGGAACCATTGACAATGGCGTCCTTAGGTAAAGCAGTAATGCCAAATTCTTTCAAACAAAACATACCTTTGGTTTCTTCAATCTCAATCATTTTTATGGAATTAGTCCCAATATCAAGGCCAATGACACCTTTTGATCTCGGAAATATTATACTCGTTGGTAACATAAGAACCTCATAATGAAGTAAGGAATCTAATACAAATCATTTGTTGCTTCTAAAAACTTTTTCTCTCTCTGATAATTTTAAGCCCAGTGCAAGTAGAACTTTCCTTTTTGTTTCAGGTCTGCAAACTTCCCCTTTTTCTATCCGATCAATGGTGAGTGGTGACAGCCCGGCTTTGCGAGCCAATTCTGCCTTGCTCATCAGGAGATTTTCTCTAAATTTTTTTAATTTATTTTTTTCCATGATTTATTCGGAATGTCGTCTCAGGGAAACTGAATCAAGTTATCAAGAAAAACAAAACTAATTTGAAGAATCTTATCGGCAGGATTAATAATAACTTAAATTGAAATTTAATAATTTTTATAATAGATGTAAAATAATTATATTAAATTATTCATAATTATCATTATTTAATTATAATAATTTAATCTAACTACCTGAACATACAGCTATTTCTCAACTATCCTATTTATCAGTACTTTGCTGATTTTAAACCCATATTTTGCAGTAGGTATCGTAGCGAGGGGCAGAAAACCGCAGCGAAACGTGCAGTTGGAGCAATTTTGCGACGCAGGCATATCCATAGATATGTTGAGGAGCAAAATCGTGAAACAAGCGTTGCAGCAAGGATTTTCAAGCCACAGTAGATGGCTACTGCAAATTCTGGGTTGAAGAATCAGGCAGGGGATATAGAAG
>CBDTTR010000061.1:0-9441 GCA_965363405.1 uncultured bacterium
AACATATCTATGGATATGCCTTCGTCGTAAAATCGCTCCAACTGCACGTTTCGCCGCGGTTTTCTGCACCTCGTTACGATACCTACTGCAAAATCTGGGATAATTATCTGAACAATAAGATTCATGCGAAAAAGTGTTTTTATAACCTGTCTTTTCCATATAAATATCTCACAAACATTTATATGAACGCATCACAAGTGGCTTTCTTACCCTTAACTGACGTTAATTTGACACGCACGCGTCATTAATTTGTAGAAAATTTTGGGATGGTTATCGGATGTTCTTGTAGTAATTGATGAGACCATTGGTGGAGGAGTCATGTGAAGTTATCTGTTTCTCACCTTCAAGCTCTGGCAGAACTGCTTTTGCCAGTTGCTTGCCTAGTTCCACACCCATCTGGTCAAAACTGTTTACGTTCCAGATGACACCCTGGGTAAATATTTTGTGTTCATATAGGGCGATGAGAGAACCCAGGGTTTCAGGAGTGAGTTCCCTGAACAAAAAAGAGTTAGAAGGTTTATTGCCTTTAAAAGTTCTGGCAGGAACAAGTTTTTCAAGCTCTTCACCAGAAATTCCTGAAGCTGCTAGTTCGGTTCGCACCTCCTCTTCGGTTTTACCCTTCATGAGGGCCTCAGTCTGCGCCAGGAAGTTGGAGATGAGAATTGCGTGGTGTTTACCCAGGGGGTTAAGTGTCCTGGCGGGAACCAGAAAGTCGCAGGGTATAAGCTTGGTACCCTGGTGGATGAGCTGATAAAAGGCGTGTTGCCCGTTGGTTCCGGGCTCACCCCAGATGATAGGCCCCGTTGAGTAATCAACCCACTTACCATCCCTGGTTACGCTCTTGCCATTGCTTTCCATGTCCCCCTGCTGGAAATAGGCCGGGAACCGGGACATGTACTGGTCATAAGGCAGGATAGCATGGCTCTCGGCATCAAAGAAATTGTTGTACCAGATGTCAAGCAGACCCATAATGACAGGAATGTTTTTCTCAAAAGGTTCTGTCCTAAAATGTTCATCCACCTTGTGAGCGCCGCTTAAGAGTTCTTCAAAACGATCCATACCAATGGAAAGAGAGATGGAAAGACCAATGGCCGACCACAGAGAATAGCGGCCTCCTACCCAGTCCCAGAACTCGAACATGTTGTCGGGGTTAATACCGAATTTTACAACACCAGTTTCATTGGTAGAAAGTGCTACGAAGTGCTTCTCAACATGTGCTTCGTCTTTTGCCTTGGCTAAAAACCATGCTCTGGCCGAATGGGCATTGGTCATGGTTTCCTGAGTGGTAAAGGTCTTGGAGGCAATCAGAAACATAGTGGTTTCAGGATTAACAACCTTTAGCGTTTCGGCAATGTCCGTACCGTCCACATTGGAGACAAAATGAGAACGCAGGCCGGGTTTTGCATAATGAGCAAGCGCCATTGTGACCATTTTCGGTCCCAGGTCTGAACCACCTATGCCGATGTTCACAACATCTGTTATAGACTTGCCGGTGTATCCTTTCCATGTGCCTTTACGTACTGATTCGCTGAAGACCCGCATCTTTTCAAGAACGCGGTTGACTTCAGGCATAACGTCATTACCGTCAACAAGGATAGGTCTGTTTGATCGGTTGCGAAGAGCAACGTGGAGCACTGCCCGCCCTTCAGTAACGTTGATTTTCTCGCCTGAGAACATGGCCTCTATTTTTTTTGCAAGACCCGCTTTTCTCGCCAGCTCCATGAGCAGGGAAACTGTCTTCTCCGTAATGAGATTCTTTGAGTAATCAAAGAGGATGTCTTCAAAATGCAATGAGAATCGCTCGAACCGTTTTGGTTCGCGAGCGAAAAGGTCACGCATATGCAAACTTGTCAACTCATGATGGTGTTCCTTCAATGCTTTCCAGGCAGGCAAATCAGTAAGTAAAGACATGATTCTTCTCCTTCAAAATACCAAATTTAAAGCTACTCTATATCATATTCCTGTAATGTTTTCGACAACTGTTTTGCTATTCCTCCTATGCGCATACCAGCTTCAAATCTAACATAATGGTCTGATGTAATCTTTCCAAACAGGTTCTTTTCAAACTCGTTTGCTACTAACAATATGGGAGTCAAAAGGCTTTCTTGTTCCATTGCCTTGTTATACTCATTATAAATAAGCTTCATGAACTTCATCCAATCATTATAACTTATTCCCGTCACTTTAATATTTCTCTCGAAAACAACGTTATGAAATATGTCTAAAATGTCCCCTCTCTTATTTTCATCTTTAATTATGCTTTCACACGTAAATACTATTAAATACATGTTTAATGTAAATAACTCTGAATAGAATTTTTCATATAACTTCTTTTTAATTTTTATCTTAAGAAAACCTTTTATGTTAAACCTGAATTCATGTGCCATGTCTTTTACTTCTTGATCCGTTAAATGTTCGGATAACCAATAGTATAATGTATCAGCAAAATCTCCCTTCGATATTTTTGTCGCGTTTCCCAAATTATAATCTCCACAATTGCGAAGTCCAGGCAGCTTTATTCTTTTTATCACAGCTCAATGACATTAAAGCCTGCTTTTCATTAGAACAATTGATTTCTGCACTAGAATGTGGACAATTGGAATAACTATCAAGGTTAACAGAGTAGAAAGGAACATCCCCCCTATAACCACCATTCCCATAGGGCTTCGGCTTTCTGATCCAGCCCCGGTAGATAATGCAATGGGGAGAGTCCCGAAAATGGTGGATACTGCAGTCATCAGCACCGGCCTGAAACGAAGTGTTCCCGCCCGGATAACACTTTCCACAACGCTAAATCCCTGGGACTTAAGCTGGTTGGCAAACTCGACGATTAAAATACCGTTTTTGGTGGCAAGACCTACAAGCATTACCAGCCCGATTTGGCTGTAAAGGTTAAGACTCATTCCTGCAAGGTAGAGCGCCCCAAAAGCACCTGTAAGTGCTAAAGGGACAGTAACCAGGATGGTGAGCGGATCAGTGAAGCTCTCAAACTGGGCTGCCAGTGCCAGATAAATCACAATGAGTGCCAGGTTGAAGGCAAAAATGAGTGAATAACCCGATTCTTTATACTCCAGGGACTGTCCCGATAATGCGGTTTGATATCCACCAGTTGCTGGTAGTACTTGAGCTGTAATCTCTTCTAGCTCACTCAATGCCTCTCCCAGGGTATACCCTGGGAGCAGGGAACCCTTGATGGTTACAGCACGCTGCCTGTTGTAATGGTTGAGCTCGCGCGGTGCTGTGCGTTCACGAACCCTTATCACATTGGAAAGCTGAATCAGATCATTGTGCTCTCCCCGGAGGTAGAGTGTTTCAAGCTGGTCAGGAAGACTACGGTTTTCCTTCTCAAGCTGCACCATAACATCATATTGCTCACCTGCTTCTTCGAATTTTGCAAAGTCCATACCTCCCAGTAAAACCTGAAGGGTGGTAGCGATGTTTCTCACTGAAACTCCCAAGTCATTCGCCATATCCCTGTCAATTTCCACCAGTAGCTCAGGCTTGTTCAATTTTAAATCACTATCAAGATTAATGACTCCTGGTATTTTCGTCGCTCGTGTAAGTATTTTCTGAGTAACCGTAAAAAGTTTCTCATAGTCGTTCCCCTGTATGACATACTCGATGGGTTGTCCTAAAAAGGACTTCCCCAGAGAAGGGGGATTAATCGGGAAGGCAAGAACACCAGGGACGGATAACACATGAGGAAAAATGCTTTTCACAATCTCCTGTTGCTTGCGCACACGATCTTCCCATGGGATGAGGGTTGAAAACAGCACCCCCTCATTTACCGGTCCAGGTGCACTCAGTCCCAGAGCTACCACAGAGACTGTCCTTTCTACTTCCGGCTGTGCCATTAATATGTCTTCTACCTTGTTCTGGTATTTGAGGGTATATTCCAGGGTGCTTCCTTCCGGAGCCTTTATAACGTTCAGAATTACTCCCCGATCCTCCACAGGGAGAAACTCACTGGGAAGAACCTTAAAAAGAAAGATACCAACAAGCGAGACTACAAGAGCCACCAGGATAACCAGGGAGCTTCTCTTAATCGACCCTAAAAGCAGGCGTTCATATCCCACCTCAATTACCTTGAATCCCGACTCCAGCCAGCCCTTAAGCCCTCTGTTGCTGGTGCTCCCTCTTGAGAGGAAGACCGCGCAGAGCATAGGCGTCAGGGTGAGGGCAATGAAGGTTGAAAAACTCACTGCAATTGCGAGCGTTATGCCGAACTCCCGAAAAAGACGACCGGTATTACCGGTGATAAAGGCAAGAGGAACAAACACAGCGATAAGAACCACAGTCGTGCTGAGCACGGCAAAGCTCACCTTCTCCATACCTTTGAGGGCTGCTGTCTTCCTGTCCTCCCCTTCTTCAATACTTCGGTATATAGTCTCCAGCACCACAATGGAATCATCCACTACCAAACCGATTGCAAGTGTCAGTCCCAGGATAGTGAGAATATTGATGGTAAAATCCAGGAAGTACATTGCCGTAAAGGTGGAAATGAGAGATGCAGGAATGGTTACGGCAGGTATGAAGGTCGCTTTCATTGTCCTGAGAAAGACAAAAATTACCAGAACAACCAGAGCACCTGCAAGAAAAAGTGAGTTGCGTACTTCCTTAATAGCCCGATCGATGAAGATTGTTGAGTCGTAGCCTACAACTGCCTCTACTCCCGAGGGGAGGCTGGGATTTATCGCTTCGATTTCCTGATGAACCAGTCGCGCCACCTCAAGGGCATTTGACTTGGACTGTCTGATCACTCCCACCCCTACGCCGGTTTTACCATTAAAGCGAATAAGCTTACGATCGTCCTCCGGACCATAGGCTACACGTGCCACATCACCAATGCGGACAGGAATATTTTTATTGGTTCGAATAACGAGGTTTTCATACGCGTCAGGGGTCTTCAACTCTCCTTCCAGAAAAACTGAAAATTCCCGAAACCCACCCTCAATCCTTCCGGAAGGAAGGTTTACACTCTTTTCAGAAATGGCCTCAGCTATATCAGCAACGGTAAGACCGTAAGAAGCGAGCAGGTAGGGGTTTAACCAGATGCGAATAGACTTTCTCTTTTCTCCTCCAATGATAATACCACCCACGCCGGAAAGTGTCTGTAAACGATTTTTAAACAACCTCTCTGCGATATCGGTAAGTTCCAGCATCGAATACTCTTCACCATAGAGAGCTATCCAAATAAATGGGCTGGCATCAGCATCCTGCTTGAGGATAACAGGTTCTTCAATATCGTCAGGGAGAATGTTGCGAACCCTGAGCACCCGATCTCTCACATCCTGAGCGGCAGCGTCTATAGAACGTTCCAATTCAAATTCTATAGTGATGAGGCTCACCTGCTCGCGGCTTACCGAAAAGATGGATTTGACTCCCTCAATTCCACTCAACTCATCTTCCAGTACCTGAGTAACCTCTACCTCAACCACTCGAGCACTCGATCCCTTATAAACAGTTGTAATGGATACAACAGGAGGATCAATGTCTGGTGCCTCTCTAATGGGAAGCCTAAAAAAGCTTATCGCACCGAAGAGAACCAGCACTAGAGACATAACCGTTGCAAGAACCGGGCGTTTGATGGATATCTCAGATATGAACATAATTTTGAAGTAGTTAACCGTTATTTGGTTGTGTTACTCTCCTTCACAAGTGCGCCTGGTGCGAGCTTCTGAATGCCAGCCACAATCACCTGTTCACCAGGATTCAAACCACTTACGATTTCAACTTTCCCTTCTGAAAAAAGACCCAAGATTACCTGTTTCATCACGGCTTTCCCCTCTTCTTTCAAATAAAGGAAATGCTTTTCTCCACGAGACACTACAGCTTCCTCCGGAACCATCAGACCATTTTCCTTTTTCTCAATTACAATGGTTACTGTGCAGAACATCCCTGGTCTGAGTACCTCACCCGGGTTTTTAACCTTTGCACGTACAACAGCGCTTCGTGTTTCGGGATCGACCCGCGGGTCGATGAGATATATACTCCCTTCGTATACTTTTGATAGCGGTTCCACCACAATCCGAACGAGCTGACCGTTCTTTATTTTTTGCATATACCGTTGAGGAATGTAAAACTCAACCTTTACCAGGGAAATGTCCTCTATGTGAACCAGGGGAGCTCCAACAGCCACATAATCACCAATTGAAACCATCCGCGTTCCTACTCTGCCGCTAAAAGGGGCAGTCAGTTTGTGCTTTCGCAATCGCGTCGCTAACGTATTGAGTCTGGATTTTGCGTTTAGATATGCTCTAAGCCTTTCGTCAAACTCTTCAACAGGAATGACTCCATCTTTTTTCAATCGTTTAGCACGTTCATATCGGAGATTGGCATAATCGTAATTTGCTTTTACCTCCTGATATTCAGCATCGAGGAGTTCTGCGTCAAGCTGGAAAAGAATTTTTCCCTTCCCTACATGTTCACCTTCCTCAAATCCGATAAAATTTATTTTTCCCGATACTTCTGGTTTAATGAGCACAGATTCATTAGAAAATATGCTTCCCACAGCAGAAATCCTGTTTTCTACTGTCTCAGGAACAACCTTGAGTGTTTCAACCGTGATAGAAAAAGGGGGCCCCTGGGATTGATTCTGGATGCTTTGCATCCTTGCTTTGAAATAGATACCAACTCCCACAGATAAAAGGATAGTCACAAAAATAAGTAGGGTAAGCAAACTATTTCTGCTACTTAATCTATATTTCATACAATTTCCTCCATTGGTCAGCACAGAGAAAGGGACGGGCATTCAACCAGAGATTTCAGGATAACAAAAAAGTTATTTAACCTCTGGGGATGCGCTTGGATCAAATGGATTGGTTCTTAAAGAAAAGGAAAAAAGATAAGGATAATCCGTTTTTAAATGTTTCATGTAAACCATCCATTCAGAAAGAAGTGAGACATATGTACGCTTGATATCCCCGGAGAGATGTTGATAATCAGTATTGGGCAACTGTTTTACATCCTTCCTGTAAGACAATTCTTCCGTCAGGTGGAATACCGCCCAGAGAAGTTCTGTAAAAGATTCGTGTTCTAACAGATTAGGGTTTTCCAACAGACCTAATAAGAAGCCTCTTTTATCCACTAGAAAATGTTGCAACTCTTCTAAATTGCCCTTTTTACTGTCAACGCTGTAGTCATATTTCTTAAGGTGCTTTATAGCACGAGAAAATTCTTTCGAAGACCAACCTTTACTCACTATAAGATCTTTTCTAATTGTATCAGGATGAGTATCAAATTCAGAAAAAGATTCCAGCAGTCTTGTTCCCACTTCACTGAAGAAAGCACCGATGACCATATTAAGCTTTTTCAGCATAGAGCGTTTCTCTCTCGCACTTAGCAACTGGTGTATAATCAGAGTAACCAGCAATACCTCAATGGGAACAAATGCGATATCTCCTATCATATAAATGAATATATGGTGTGCATCCCTGAAGATTGCATAGTGGATGAGATAAAAAAATGCTGAAAGTGCAATCAACGATAAGCCCAAGAGAATCTGCCAGTTAAAACGTTTCATGAATTTTCCTCCTGTTAAAGATAGTGTACATCCTTATAAGCGTATTGATAGTAACACCAAAATTGCTCTTTATTATCATAGTATATAACGGGATAATAATGAAGGGGAAATATTACGATTTTGTAAAAAGTCTAATGCACCCCTTGTTTGTCATTCCTGCCCCGTATCAAGTGCGGGGTAAACTCCAGAAGTAATACAGTGATTTCAAGGTTTTGTAGTCTCCCGCTTTCGCGGGAGTGGATCGATTTTTGACTTTTTACGATAGCATCGTTATTGAAATTTTAGTGGAGGGAAAATGACCGATGAAGAACTGTCTCTTGACACTGGTATTGATTTGGTGAGGTGGAGGACCGAAGATTTAAGGTGAATTTTTGAGCATTATGTAGCAGCGCAGATCACTTCGGCCCCCATCCCCTCTTTTTGTCTAAAGCTGTTGCATAAATGCTGCAAGATCCATCTTTTCTTGCTCGTTGAGTTTAAGCTCAAGTACAAGGTTGAAGAACTCAACCGTGTCATCTAATGTCAAAAGTCTTCCATCATGCAAAAAAGGTGGAGAATCCTTGATACCACGCAAGGGAAAGGTCTTGATAGGACCATCTGCACTTGCCATCCTCCCGTTGATCATACGAGGCTCAAAGAAGCGCTCCACTTTCAGGTTATGCATCAGATTATCCGTATAGTAAGGAGCCGGATGGCAAATTGCACACTTTCCTTTACCGAAGAAGACTGCCTGTCCCCGCATTTCAGACTCAGTGGCCTTCTTGGAACACAATTTGCCATAAAGATCCAACTTGGGGGCAGGAGGGAAGTCAAGAATTGACTGAAACTCGGCCATAAAGTGGACCTGACTGGCCCGTTCCAGAATGTTGACACCCTTCTTGGTTGCGATCACCGGATCGCCATCAAAATAGGCAGCCCGTTGCTCAAACTCAGTAAAATCCTCTATGCTTTTTAATGCTCGCTGCGAACCAAATAACCGCTGGATGTTAACACCACGCAGGGGTGGTATATCCAAACGGTGGCGAAGCTCCTGTGGGCGAATATCTCCCACCAGGTGGGTAGCACCATTGGTGTGGCCATTTGTGTGACAGTCAAAGCAGGTCACTCCACGGCTTGGCCTCTCTGAGCGACGGTCTTCTGTCTGGTTGAACTGCTGTTGCGGAAAGGGAGTAACCAGCAACCTTAGTCCCTCAATCTGTTTTGGATTGAGTATTCCATTAAACAGCTCAAAGTAATTGTCAATGGTTACCACTTTGCCCTGCGAGACATCACCCAAATCTGTACGTGTTGTTAGATATATGGGTGCTGGAAACTCAGGCAGGAAGTGATCTGGTAAATCAAAATCAAGATCGAAACGGGTAAGGTCACGCCCTTCCTGACTCTTGATTTCTTCTATGTGAAACTTGGGGAATACCATGCCACCTTCCGGGTGATTTGGATGGGGAAGTGGCAAGAAACCAGCTGGGAATAGATCCTTCTCTTTTATTTCTTCTGGGCTCATTGCGGAAATCTTTTCCCAGGTCATGTTTTTAGGAAGTTTGGCTCTTACTCCTTCCTGTATGGGCTTTCCGCGGGACATAGTTATGTCCTTGACTTTGCGGTCGCTCAAGTCGTAGCGATCTTCAAGCAGGTTCATCTGCCGCTTCATCACGGCGGGTTTTGCTTTTTCCATCCGTGACATGATATCTTCAAAACTTTCCCTGATTACAACAGGGGAATAACTTGACATCTTCTCCCCAATTGCCTTGGAACATACTGCTAACAAAGGAATGAACAGCACGCTAAGTACTCCAAACAACTTCCATCTAAACTTTTTTTGTTTTTGATTCATTTCCTATTCCTCCTTTTCTTGAATGTGTCCAGTAAAATAATAATATTAACTAAATGATTTCTATTTAATCATGATGCACCACCTCCTT
>CBDTTR010000062.1:0-9385 GCA_965363405.1 uncultured bacterium
CTACTTATATGAGTATAGAAATTACGATACGAGACACCATGTATCATTTCATTTACCATACTAATTGATTCATTTATATATTGATTTTTTAATTCATCTGTAAACACTATTTCTCTGCATTCTAACCTTTTTAACAAATCTTCAAAAAACTCCACCAACCATTGGTTTATCCTATCAGCTATTTCGCAAGAATAGTGGTTATTGTTTAAAACGCTTCTGCACCAGTATATAGGAGAATCACTTTTACCCATAAGCGTCAAAATTCGATGGCAAAGTGAAGATATCACTTCTGCTAAAAATTGCACTCTGTCATCTTTGAAAGAAAATGTTCCCTGGTAAGAATTGTTAAGGGAAAACCTTATTCGGTTATCCTTAAGTAATATTTCGTAACTATCTGTTCCCATCAAAACTATCTGTGGATGATATAGAAGATCAACAGTGGCGGTAAGTCTGTTGAGCAAATTATTATAATAAAGAAAATTAAAATTATCCCTAATATCCTGGAATGTTGAGTCAGATTCAAACATGATGAAACCAATGTGTGGTTCTATACCATAGTTTCTTAAAAGCTCTATGGCTCGCACTCCCTCTTCAACTGTAGCCCCTTTGCGCATTCGTTTCAAGCTGCGTTTTGAACCACTTTCAACTCCAAGGAAAACATCTTTAAGGCCCGCATGAGCCAGTGCCTTAAGAGATCCTTCCTGTATATCATTAACCCTGCACTCCAATCCAAATCCAAGCCCCTTTTCATTTTGTAAAAGTTCAGCTATTCCCTCCGCTCTGCATTGACCTTCATCTCCTGGTCCAAAAAAGTTTGCGTCAACAAAATAAATATATCTACTCGATATACTACTTAAAACATTTTGTACCTCATGGTAGATACTCTCTGGCGTTCTCCCCCTCCATGTACACCTTTTACCATAGAAATTATTGATGTAACAGAATGTACAATTCCCATAGCAACCTCTACTGCCCAGTATGTTCCCACCAATATATTCCATTTGTTCTTTTGTCCGATATGGAAATGGCAATAGATCCAGATTATTAATAACCTTTCTCTTATTATATACTATGAAATCTCCATCATTTCTGAATGCAAGTCCATCTATGCCTCCCAGATTCTTTCCTTTTTCCATTAGTGAACAGAATTCAAGAAATGCAAATTCAGGTTCCCCTATAATTGCGTAATCAATGGAATGATGCGATTTCAAAATAAAATCATATGCGAAGGTGGGATAGAAACCATACACAAGGATGGGAACTTTTATTCTGGAACCCATCTCATCAATCGCATTCAAAACAGCAGGTGTGTGTTCCCAGCTATAGACTACATGTATTCCCAGAACATCATATTCCTTATTAATAACTTCTTCTACCATTCGTTCGAAAGAATACCGGCCAAGATAAGTATCGAGTATCTCTGTTTCAATATCATTTGCCTGAAGCAAGGAAGCAATATATCCTGAGATCAGACAAGATGACAGTGGTGTATTAGCTATATCATTGAAATGATTAGTGGATCTCCCTCTGGGATGTTCAAGCAGCAAGACTTTCATGTTCCAACATTCCTAAAATTATTTCTACAGGAATCAACAAATCGTCGTGCGAAATTGATATTTGAACCGAAATGAAGATGAAGATAGCTTGCCAGTACATTATTTAAAACAAAACCTTCTTTTATAACCGCACCGTCTTCCCCTTTCCTTAAGTGATACGCTCTGCCCAGGGATGCAGGTATCTTCTCTAAACTGGAATATCTAAACTGATGACCTCTGATTTCATCTCCTCTTTTAGAAAGGATATTATTTTTCACTACTTTAAGAGAATAATAACCCAGAGCTTTCAATTTCCTCTCCATTCTGGTTGTGAAGGGAAGTACACCAGACATTTTATAATTATTCTTATCAAAATCTTTTATTTTATTCCCCAGGTAGATTAATCCACCACACTCTGCATAAATGACTCCTCCATTTGCAGCAAACTTTTTAATCTCGCTTCGCATATCACGATTTGCCTCTAAATCCCGAGCAAAGATTTCTGGATACCCCCCTCCCAGATAAATCCCGTCCAATTCACCAGGCAATGATACATCTCTTAAAGGACTGAAATATATGAGTTCAGCCCCGAATTGCTTTAGAATTTCAAAATTGTCTTGATAGTAAAAAGAGAATGCTTCATCATGAGCAACACCAATCTTTACTGAACAGGCTGACGCAGTTGTAACCTTTTTTTCTTTTTGCTTTAGATAAAACCTTTTCCCTGCAACTGGTAAAGCAATTTTTAAAAGCAGGTTCAGATCTATGTATTGATTAACCAGATAAGTTATTCTTTTCATAAAATCTTTTTTTAAACAATTTTCCTTTGAAGTAACAAGTCCCAGGTGCCTTTCGGGAATTTCAATGGAAGCATCTTTCGGTAAGTAACCGATAACCCTCGTTTTACACCTCTTAACTATTGCATCTTTCAACCAATCATAATGCTTCACACTGCTTACACGATTAAGTATAACACCTGCTATATTAATCTGCTTGTCATATTTCTCAAAACCATAAACTATGGCACCAACACTTCTTGCCATACTTCTGGCATCAACTACCAAAATAATGGGAGATTTAATCCACTTGGATATTTGGGCTGTACTACCATCCTCACTTTTCCCACTATACCCATCGTACAGTCCCATCACCCCTTCAATAATAGAAATATCTTTACCGCTGCTATTGTTAAAAAAAGTTTTTAGGTTATAACTTTTATTTAACATCCATCCATCCAGGTTTCTTGATGGAATTCCACAGACTGCTTCATGATATCCTGGATCTATGAAGTCCGGTCCAACCTTAAATGGCTGTATTGATAACCCCCTTTTTTTTAAGGCAGACATAATACCAATAGTAACTGTTGTCTTACCACTACCACTGTGCGTACCGGCAATGACAAGAGACTTGCTTAACGTCAATGTACTATCTCTCCATTATTCGTTTAAGATTTTCTATCAGTAAATTATTTTGCTTCCTTTTTTTCACTGCTACCCTAATGTACTTATTGCCCATACCTCTAAATGAACAACAGTCCCTTACAAGAAAACCTTCTCTTGCCATCATTTCATAAAGCTTGCCTGAGGACAATCCAGATTTGACGAGCTTTATCAAGAGATAGTTAGTAGAAGAGCCATAAGATTTTAAACCTTCTAGCTTGCTCAGCTTATCCAGCATATATTTTCTCTCTCGATCAATAAATCTCTTCGTCTTCAACCTGAAACTACCATCTTTGAAACAGGCGACACCTGCTTTTTGAGCAAGGACATTAACTGTCCAGGGTTCCTTATAATAAGAAATCTTATCAACCATTTTCGAATTGGAAACCAGATAACCCAATCTTAAACCCGGTATCCCAAAAAACTTCGTCATGGACCTAATGACAATAAGATTATCTCTTCTCGCGATTTCACCAATAACGGTCTCATTATCTGTAAAGTCCATAAACGCTTCATCGATAACTACTAAAACACCTCTTTTTTCAGCTCCTTCAACTAAAGACATTATTTCATTTTTTCCATAAAGAACACCCGTTGGATTATTGGGATTGCATAAATAAAGGATATCGATTTGGGGAAGAAGTGAGAAAATATCATCAATGTCGAACCTGAAGTGCTTCTTCTCTTTTAAAGGAAGGTATCTTAATTCAGAACTGACACAATTGAGACTCCTTTCATATTCGTTAAAGGTAGGTACAGGAATCAATGCAAATTTTGGTTTTAGAACACGGGCGATCAGATAAATCAGTTCTGTTGAACCATTACCTACCAAAATGTTTTTTTCATTAATGCCCAGCCATCGCGCTATTTCCTCTTTCAGTTCAGTTGAGTCTGAATCTGGATATGATATTATCTCGTTAAACCCTCTTTCGAGAAGGTTTTGGACACCTTCAGGAAACCCCAAAGGATTAATGTTTGAGCTGAAATCTATGATTTTATTTTTTCTTATATTATACTTCCTGCTTACTTCTGTAATATTACCTCCATGGATTTGCATTACTTCAGCACCTCTAAAAACAATACTCCCAGCAATACCATCATTGACGATGCAAGATACATCATTTTTACTGCTCCTTCTATAGATTTACCACTCAGTTCTTCTATGTCCTGACCCAACAGAGGGGTTACCTTTTTGTTTCCAGCATAAACATTCACCCCACCCAACTGTACTCGGAGAGCGCCTGCCACAGCAGATTCAGGGTATCCACTATTGGGACTCATGTGTTTCTTCGCATCCTTTCTCAATGTAGCATAAGCATTCTTCCAATCTTTACCTAAAAAAATAGCAGCAGCAATCATTAATATTCCTGTAATCCTTGCAGGGATATAATTAGCCAGATCATCACATCTGGCAGAAGCCCATCCCAGCTTAAGATACTTCTCGTTTTTATACCCTACCATAGAATCTAAGGTATTTACTGCTTTGTAAGCCATTCCCAATGGTGGTCCGCCGAGAATCAAATAAAAAAGAGGTGCAACAATTCCATCTGAGGTATTTTCAGCTACTGTCTCCACGGTTGCCCTTACAATTTCCTTTCTGCTGAGTGCCAGAGTATCCCTTCCTACAATAAACGATAGATGTCTCCCAGCACTCTCATCATCTTCATCTTTCAGACATTTCCTGATTCTACCTGCTGCATCAGCTAAAGATTTTATGGAAATAGTAAAATATGCAAGCAAAATGGCAAGGGAAGCACCGAAATATCTATTCAACGTGTAGGCAAAATGGATAAGACCAAAGGTTATTCCATAAGCTAAGGTTATAGTAATAACACACAGTAAGATTCCTGCTGTTCTTTCACTTATAATGTTCTTTCTAATCCCTCGCAGAGATTTTTCCAGATAATCTATTGTTTTTCCCAATATCCTTATTGGGTGAAAAGACCATTCGGGGTCACCAAGAAGCAAGTCCAAAAGGCAAGCAATAACTAACCCTGTTTGACTTATCATTTCAACCATTTACCAATTTGATTACTGGACCATCATCGTAGTAATCAATTATATTCAAGCAGCCATACACTTGGTCAATCCTCGGTAATAGTTGCAAGTCTAAATCTAAGATACCAAAGAGAATTGCCCGGTTAACTCCACCATGTGCTAACAACATCACATTTTTACCTTTTGATTCATTTAAAATTTCCAAAAGCTTTTTTACAACTCTTTCTTGTAAGTCCTTGAAACTCTCTCCACCTTTAATGCGATAGTTTGCTAAATCCTCCAATCTTTGCTTGTATTCCTGGGGATATCTTTCTATTATCTCTTCCCTGGTTAGCCCTTCCCATATTCCCAGATTAATCTCTCTAAATTCCTTTAATGCTACTGGTTCAATTTGATGGCAACTGGATATGATTTTCGCACCTTTTTTTGTCCGTATTAAATCACTGCTATATACAGCACTTATCTCTTCTTCCTTAAATCTATCCTTTAAATTATTCATCTGCCTGATACCATTTTCCGTAATATCAACATCCATATGGCCTACGTATCTAAATTCCGAAGCGGTTGTGGTTTCACCATGCCGAATTAGAAAAAGCCTTGTCCTATCTTCCATAATCTCCTATCCCATTTATTTAAATCTTTTTATCCAGAAATTTCCAGTTGAGTACACTGATGAAATTATTAACAATACTGGATTCCCGCTGGAGTTTATCCCGTACTTGATACGGGGTGTGGTAATGACATGTTTTTTTAATCTTTTCCATCCTTGTCTGTCATCCCTGCGAAAGCAGGGATCCAGAGATTTCAAGTTGTTATGGACTCCCGCTTCCGCGGGAGTGACTCGCTTTTTGACTTTTTACAAAACCGATAAGTTTAGTTTCATTCTTCGTGTTCTTCGTGGTTATAATTGTTTTGGTTGCGGCTCAGCTGCGCTGTGCACTCTGTGGTTAAAGTTAGAACTTCACTAAGATCATAATCAAAACTGCTACCTCGGTTATTTCATTTGCTGCTCCCAAAACATCACCAGTAACTCCACCTAACGCACGTTTAAAAAAACGGCTGTAGAGTAAGCAAAACAATACTACAAACACTGCTATTATAAATCCCCTGTGATGGAACAGATATGCAGCAACAAGAAGAGATATAATAGTAGTAAAAATAAAAATAAGGGATGTAACATGCCTGGTCATTGGAAATCCTAATCCCTTTTTTAGCCCGGCATAATCTGAAAAGTAAGCAACGCTTACCTGCGACCATCTTCCCATCATAGGCATTAATAAAAGGGATTGATTTTTAAGGTATTCTGGAAGCGCTGCCAGTGCAAGATACTTTAACATGAGGACTAAAAAAACTGCAACGACACCCATTGCTCCTACTCTCCCGTCTTTCATGATGCTCAATTTCTCATTTTTTTCTTTTCCACTGGCAATACCATCAACAGTATCAGCCAGGGCATCAAGATGTATTGAACCAGTAATTAAAACCAATATAATAATCAGCATTCCATCAACAACTGAACGGGGCAGGAAAAAAGATAATAATAAATTTGAACAAACCAGACATCCACCTATGAAGAGACCAACCATGGGGAAATAGAGCGCTGATTTCCCCAAATCCTCTTCATTTACCTTAAGGTTTTTATAAAAAGGGATAACAGTGAGAAATTGAAGGGCTACAAGAAATCTGCGCATTATCGAACAGCCTCACTCACTCCTGCTTCATCAAAGGTTAATACTTCGTTTATAATCCTTACTCCTGACTCTATTAAACTGATTCCCAATACGGCACCGGTACCTTCACCCAATCTCATGGATAAATCAAACATGGGTTTTTGTTTCAAACGTTTCAGCAACACTTTGTGACCACGTTCTACTGATTTATGGGAGGCAAAAATGTATTCCTTTATTTCTGTTTTCAGAGAAACGGCAACCATTGCAGCAGTGGTAGATATAAAACCATCTATTACTACGGGAATTTTATGAAAAGCGGAACCGATAATCAAACCCGCAATCCCGGCAATTTCAAAACCACCTACTTTTGCCAAAACATCCAGTGGGTCGTTTGGATTCGGATGATTTTTTTGGATAGCTTTTTTTATAACCTTTACCTTATTCGCTAACATCTCATTGTTAATACCTGTTCCCCTGCCTGTTACATCTTCTACCTTTTGCCCTGTCAAAACCGCTGTTATGGCACTGCTGGGAGTCGTGTTGCCGATACCCATATCACCCGTTCCTATAATATCAACTTTTTGCGACTTTAAATCATAAGATAAATCTACACCAATTAGAAGCGCTTTCAATGCTTCTTCCCTGCTCATTGCAGGAGCTTTAGTCATGTTTTTTGTTCCTTTGGCCACCTTCTTTAATAATAGACCCTCTTCAGGATGCAAATCCCCCGCTACCCCTATATCAACTACGATAACATCTGCACCAACCTGTCTGGATAAGACATTGATTCCAGCTCCCTCTCTATTAAAATTGTATACCATCTGCATGGTAACATCCTGAGGGAAAACGCTCACACCTTCTTCAACAACTCCATGATCACCAGCAAAAACAACCACCTTCTTATTTTTTATCTCAGGACTGAGAGTGCCCGTAATGGCTACAATTCTCTGAGCAAATTCCTCTAACCTGCCCAAACTGCCTCTTGGAATAGCCATTTTATCTAATCGCTCACGAGCTTTCTTGAAAAGAGCTTCATCAGGAGGTTTAATGCTGTCTAATATTTTATCTAATCTTTGCATCCTTCACCTTATGAGAATAAACAATCTTCAGTCTCCCCCCTTTAGTTTTAAAGAAATACCAGCAACTACGAGATAAACATCATCCGCAACTGCTGCAATTTCCTGGTTAGCTTTACCAGCAATATCACGGAAAATACGAGCTAATCTGTTGGCTGGTACTATCCCCAAGCCCACTTCATTAGCAACTAAAATTACTGTGCCCTTAATTTCCCTGCAGCTAGAAATGAAATGTTTTACTTCCTTTAGGATTTGTGATTCATCTAAAGTTTCATTTGCTAAGAGATTCGAAATCCACATGGTAAGACAATCGATCAGTACAACCTCAAACTTTCCGTTGCATGTTATTAAAGCCTTTGATAGATGTTTTGTTTCTTCAATCGTATCCCATCCTGAAGGTCTTTCTTTCTTATGGATTTCTATCCTGGATTTCATCTCTTCATCCAAAGCCTCTGCAGTTGCCAAAAAAACCTTACGTCCTTCTATGGCATCTGCTAACTTTTGAGCGAAGCTGCTCTTCCCGCTTCTTGCACCACCTGTAATTAAAATCAATTTATTTCTCATTATACTCGCAATAAAATACCCAACCTCTTGAAGGTTGGGTGGAAAAGATTATCTGTAATCTGGTACCCTTCACTTCGGAAGGTTTTTTTAAATAAAAATCTAATAAAGTTCCCTGACTCTTAAAAAATGGTATTTAATCAAATATCAAAGCAACAAGTCTTTATAACAGCGAATGCTCTTTTGTCAAGGAATTAAGCTCTAAATCGCATCAATATTCATTGACAAGAACTTCTTATATTGTTAGCTATATCTTGTAGAAATTACCCTGTCCACATACTTAGGCAAAAAAAATGAATAGAACCATTCAAGTAAATGTCCCCTATAAAATGCTGTTAGAGAAACTGGATTTCATTTTAGAAAAAGAACTAAATCCTGAAATATATTTTAACGGAGATGCATTAGACAACTGTCGAGAAGAGGATTTACTAAGGATAAGAACAGCACTTAAGCAGAAGGGACTTAACATTACTATCCATGCCCCTTTTATGGATCTCTCTCCGGGCGGTGTTGATACCAAAATCAAGAAGGCAACCATCGAAAGATTGAATCAGACAATAGATGTTGCTGACTTTTTCCAACCACAGATGATTATCTTCCACCCGGGTTATAATAAATGGTTTTTCGATGGTAACGTTGCGATGTGGTTAGATAACAGCATCAAAACCTGGGAACCTTTGGTTATGAAAGCTGAAAAAATGGGTATTCCTTTAGCAGTAGAAAATATCTTTGAAGAAGAACCGTCAAGTTTGGAAAAGCTGATCTCTTCTATTAACTCTCCCTACTTTAACTTCTGTTTTGATACTGGTCATTTCAATTTATTCTCTACGAAAACCATGAAAGACTGGTTTGATTCTTTAGGCAACTATTTTAAAGAAGTGCACTTACATGACAACTTCAAAAAATCCGATGACCATCTTCCTATAGGAGATGGTCATATTGACTTCGATTTGTTTTTTAAACTTATCAAGCAATATGATATCGCTCCTATTTACACAATCGAACCTCATAAGATAGAGCACCTGGAAAAAAGCTTACAGACATGCCAAAATTATTTAACCCAGATTCCGTAGAAAACTTACTACAAAGTCTGGGTTAATGTAAGT
>CBDTTR010000063.1:0-9378 GCA_965363405.1 uncultured bacterium
ATTTTCTTTATCAACCTCACAGGCAGAAAAATCCTCAGGTTTTATGCGGTTAATGCTTTATAAACCTTCTCAACCTCTTCTCTGGTTTTACTCAAAGATACTTCATTCTCAATTATATAATCTGCTACCTTCAGTTTTTCAGTTAAAGGCGATTGGAGATCAATTCTACTCTCTGCTTCTTCTTGACTCATAGCATCACGAATCATAAGCCTTTTAAGTTGTGTTTCTTTACTTACATAAACGACGATTAACTTATCATAATGTTTATACACGCCCGTTTCTACTAAAAGGGCAGCATCTACTATTACAAGAGCTTGAGGATCTTTATCTTTAATTTCCTCTATCATCTCTTCGATTCGTTGCATAATATATGGATGGACTATTCGATTTAATTTTTTAATCTGTTCAGAATCTTTAAAGACAGAAATCGCTAATTTCTTCCTGTCAATGGTAAGGTCTTCCAGCAATAAGTCACTGCCATATGACGTTATAACTTCCTCCCAGCATTTCGTGTGAGGAATCATAATTTCCCTGCTTATCTCGTCAGCATCTATTATGCTGGCCCCCAGATCCCTCAACATATTTGAAACCACACTTTTGCCACTAGCAATGCCACCTGTAAGACCAACTACGAACATTTTTCTTCTTCAAGAAGGTTTAATATTTTGTCTAATTCTACAGGCAAAGGAGCAATAAATTCCTGATATTTATCGTTTTGAGGGTGGAAAAAGCCCAGCTTATGGGCATGAAGGAATGGCCTCTCTAATGATTTTAATTGCTTCTCTAGAGTCATGTTCTTTCTTTTCGATAGAGCCTTTTTGCTTCCGTACACAGTGTCTCCAACAATCGGGTGATGAGATGTAGCAAGGTGAACACGGATCTGGTGAGTTCTTCCCGTTTGTATTGATACCTCGAGAAGGGATAAACAGTTGTATTGCTGCAAAACCTTCCAGCTTGTTACTGCGTGTCTTCCTTTACTGGTATGTGTGGACATCTTTTTCCTGTCTGTATAGTGTCTACCAATCTCAAGTTCTATCATACCGCAACTGTCCTTCATCTTATTGTAAACCAGGGATATATAAACTTTTTTTACAGAACGGTTTTTAAATTGTCGAGATAAGCTTTGATGGGCAATATCGTTTTTTGCAACGACTAAAACACCAGATGTCCCCTTATCTAATCTGTGGACAATTCCAGGTCGAAGAATACCACCCACTCCTGAGAGAAAAGAACAATGGAACAGTAAAGCATTCACCAGTGTTCCGGAATAATTACCTGCCGCAGGATGAACAACCATACCAGCAGGTTTATTCACTACGACAATATAATCATCCTCTAAGAGAATGTCTAATGGAATATTTTGAGGTTCAATGCCGGGTTCCTGTGGCTCATTTAACTGCACCTCAATCAAATCCCCATTTTTAATTTGGCAGGAGGCTTTCACTAACGAGTGATTAACTTTTACAAACTTAGCATCAATCAACTTCTTAATTTGAGAACGGGTGAGGGGGAGATTCTGTTCGGAGAGATAATGATCCAATCTTCCTTTAAGGTGATGGTGCTCAACAGTATAAATGTACTTATGAGAAGGAGTGTTCAATCTTAATCCTTATTCCTGAAGCTCTGTATTCCAGTAAGAAATGTCTATAATGGAGAGGAATGGCAACCACTCCTTGCGTTTGATATCCTGAAAAGGGATCCTGCTTAGGGGTGTCCATCGAGGCTTATGGGGAGGAGATAATAGCTTCATGCCTGCCTGCTTTGGGGTTTGTCCTCCTTTTTTCCTGTTACAGCTTAAACAAGAACAGACAACGTTATCCCAAAGACTTTTACCTCCATAAGAACGCGGTATTACATGATCAATGCTTAACTCATTCCTGATAAAAGCCTTTCCACAATACTGGCATGTATTTCTATCTCGAGCGAAAATGTTAGCTCTGGTAAACCTGACCTGAGTTTTAGGAACTCTATCATATGCCATCAGTATGATCACCCTGGGGATTTTGATGAGTCTGCCCACTAAACCAATTCCATCGTCGCGTTGTTCGACTGTAATCTGGGACCAGTTTTCGTAGTCGAATGTTTTATATTGTTCATCAACAACTTTGGCAACGCCTCGACAAACCATACAAAAAGCATGTTTTACAGTGGTCAAATTAACAGGGAAAAATGAACGATTGAGTACCAAAACACTTGAATTAACCATTTAAAAATTCCTTAACTACAGAGATGCAATAGAGGCAATCAAATACTCCTCTTCACTTTCATCTACAGTCCTTAGATCAATGCGTAATTGATCCTTATTTATTCTGGTAATAATTGGCGGTTTATTTTCTCTAAGTCTCTTCTCCAGATCCTGAACTGAAATAGCTTTAGAGGCTATTGCAATCACTTTAGTGGGTAACTCCTGTGATGGGAGGGCTCCACCACCAACCTGAGATGTGTCATCTATAATCTGAACCATGATATGATCAGGTATATTTTCCTGCAACTTCCTTTTGAAATCAAAAGCTCTTTTTTCTATCGTTTCCAAGGGAAGTGTAATCATTCTAAGCGTTGGTATTTTTTGTATCACAGTCTCCTGATCAAGATATAAACGAAGAGTGGATTCCAAAGCAACCAAAGTAAGTTTATCAATTCTAAGAGCACGATTCAAGGGATTTTTTATCAATTTATCAAGAATGTTTCTCTTGCCCAGGATTATTCCTGCCTGGGGACCACCTAAAAGTTTGTCACCACTAAAGGTAACAACATCTATCCCTGTTTTTACCACATCCTGCACTGTAGGTTCATGAGCAATTCCATATAAGGAAAAGTCAATTAAGCTGCCACTACCAAGATCGTTCAGGATGGGCAAATTATGTTTTTCACCCAATTCAATTAATTCAGATAAGTCTACTTCAGAAGTAAAGCCAACAATTCGATAGTTACTGGTATGAACCTTTAGTAAAATCCCTGTCTTTTCACTAATCGCCTTTTCATAATCACTAAGATGGGTCTTGTTGGTCGTTCCAACCTCAACCATCAGCGCCCCGCTCCTTTTCATTATATCCGGTATGCGAAAAGATCCTCCAATCTCAATAAGTTCTCCCCGGGAGACAATAGCCTCCTTACCATCGGCGAGAGCATTTAATGTTAGCAATACAGCTCCGGCATTATTATTAACTACAAAAGCAGACTCCGCTCCAGATATCTCGCAGAGCAATTCTTCAACATGCGAATAACGATGTCCCCTTCTGCCTTCTTCTAAATCATATTCAAGATTAGAATAAGAATGTGCTATATCTCGAAGATTATCTATTGCCTCTACTGGAAGAATAGATCTCCCCAGGTTTGTGTGGAGGATAACCCCTGTTGCATTTATTACCTTTTTTAAATGGTTATTAGAAAAGGATTTAATTATTTCTTTTATTTCATCGCCGGAAAAATCAACTGTTATTGGTTCTTTGTCAGAAAGTGGTTCTTGAGCATCTAATATATTTTTTCGTACATTTTCTAACTTCCTCTGAATAGCTTTAAGCACAAATCCTCTTGAATATTCCCGTAAAAGTGCTTTCACATCATCACGCTCAATAATTTTATCTACCGAAGGTATACTCCTTAGAAGCTCCCGTTTATTGTTTGCCTTTACTGAGTTCATTCCCAATTTCCCCCGCTATCTTCCATTAATGATCGTCCACATAATTTTCTGTTTGCGATTTCACAAATGAGATCATCATGATCATATATGAAGAAAGTTACCCCTTATAAAAAATCTCAAGCATACCTTAATGTCTTTGCTTTTTATAAAAAAATATAATACAATAGTCGTATAAAATTAACGTAACATTTAATCAACTCATTTAAAATTCATCCTATGAAAAACAGCAATCAAAAAAAACGTGATAAAGTAATCTACATAGAAAAAGCAAGAAAGAAAAAAGAAGAAAAAGGGTCAATAACAGTTCTCCTAAAGGATAGCCGAAAAGTTGTCCGTGCAATACAGAGCAAGACTTGCCTTCTTTGTCAAACAAAGAAAATGTGCGTTAACAAAACAGGCCTTTGTTCTGGATGCTATCACAGTCTCATTCCCAGAGAAAAGAGTGTTGCCGAGCAGGAAGCCAAACACAAAATTATTGAGGTGAAAATAACAGATGATCGATGGGAAAATTAGGATAATAATAAATTACCTCTTTATTTCCCCCTCCTTTACTTCCTGATGTATAGCTTTAATCTTTTCTTCCTTCTTTCTGTTTAGCTCCTGCAATTCCATAGACAGTTCTTCGGCACCTGCAAGTAATATTTTCTTTTCAGCAACCTTCGCTTCGTACTCTTGTCTTACCTCAGCTATTCTTCTCTTTTGATCATCGCTAAGGTTCTTCTCCTCTTCACCAAGCATCTGCTTCATCCTGCCCATGGCCACATCCAGTGTACTCTTCAACTGATCAGACATAACAATCGCTCTCCTTGTGCATAAAACAAATTTTTGCTATTAAATTTACGACCTCAAGTTCGAGAACATCTTAATATAAATTTAAGTAAATGTAAACCCTATTAGAGAGCCTGTTAGAGATCATCAGGATTGGGACAAATCATTTTTAATCACTGAATTAAGGTGTGATCCTTAAAAGAAAAAGTTGATTTATTCTTCAAAATTGCTATAATTACCCTTATCAGACATTCTGCTGGTTAAAAGAGATTGAAACACTTCCCTAATCATAACAAATTTACTTTTCATTACTATTTGTATATTCCTTAATGGTGCTCAAAAACAATAACTTATAGATTGTTTTTACCAATAGATAACTCATAAATCTTTTTTCGTATCTCCATCCTATAGAGAGGTGTTGCATATGTTACCCAAGGAAACACTCCACAAGGAAATTCATGATCTTCCAGATGAATTTGCGGGTGAGATCCTTGATTTCATATCTTTTCTCAAAGGAAAATATATGAAAGAAAAGATGGAAGCAACTTTGCTTAGCGAGTCTTCTCTGCGAAAAGATTGGTTGTCTCCTGAAGAGGATGAGGCATGGGGCATCGATGTATTGACATTTGATTATTAATTAAGGAGTAAGGCATGAGTGCAAAACAAAGCACAGGGACAATCAGTTCTTATGAGCAGGTACTTATAGAAAAAATTCGGGCACTGCCAAGCGAGCGAGTTCTGGAGGTGGAAGACTTTATTGACTTTCTGCGCCAGTGCAGTGAGGATAGGCGCTTGAGTCAAGCCGCAGCTAAACTTTCCGAAAAAGCCTTCCAGGAAGTGTGGGACAACCCGGAGGATGCAGAATATGACAAATTATGACTTTGGCGAAGTCGTCCTTGTTCCTTTTCCTTTCACCGATCAAACGATGACCAAAAAGCGTCCAGCCATAGTAGTAAGTTCTGCTGCCTATAATAGCGAGCGTCCAGATCTTGTCCTCATGGCAGTAACTAGTTAAACAAGGCTTTCAACTTCTTTCGGGGAAGTGACTGTCTCAGAATGGAAGCAAGCAGGTCTCATAAAACCTTCCGTTATAAAGCCTATTATTACCACTGTTGAGAAAGGGCTTATTTTGAGGAGGCTTGGACAACTTCAGGAAGAAAATAGAGAAGCTCTTCAAGAAACCCTAAAATCAATCATGGGGTAACATCTATTAAAAACACCGCCATCCAGGCTATGGCTCTAGCTGGCTGTATTATGCCTTGCGAACTACACATGTTAGGTGGAGTTGAAAGACATACAGTGTAAATAGCAGATTAATTAAACCTTTTGATACAAAAGAAACAATATTATAGGTACTTATCATGTATATCGTTTCCATTGAGACTCACTTCTCCGCTGCCCACTTACTGAGAAATTATAAAGGCAAGTGTGAGAATCTTCATGGGCACAATTGGAAGGTTGAAGTGACTGTTTCTACTGAAACACTGGATGAAGCTGGTATGGCTATCGATTTCACTGAATTAAAACAAAAGACCAATTCAATAATTGAACAGTTTGACCATCAATATCTCAACGAAATCAAATATTTTAAAAAAGTTAACCCTTCCTCAGAGAATATAGCAGCTTATATATTCAATCTCCTTAAAGAAAAATTGGAAGATAAGAACGTTAGATTAACAAAAGTATCCGTTTGGGAATCTGAAAACTCCAAGGCTTCTTATCTTCCTTGAAAGGCACATTTTTATGCCAGAAAATGAATGTATGGCTGATGTACAGAATAGAAGAGACTACCGCAACATTCATATCAGTAAGGCAGGTGTTAAAAGTATCAAGTATCCAATTACCGTTTTGGATAAGAAAAATGAAACTCAACATACCATCGCCAGTATCAATATGTATGTTGATCTCCCCTACCACTTTAAAGGCACACACATGAGCCGCTTTGTTGAAATTCTCAACCGCTATCGTCAGGGGATCAACGTCAAAAATCTATCTACCATTCTAGATGAAATGAAAAAGAAACTTAATGCCAAATCAGCCCATATTGAAGTAGAATTCCCTTACTTCATAGAAAAAACTGCTCCTGTCTCGAAAGCAAAAAGCCTGATGGAGTATACATGTAAATTATGGGGTTCTCTTAACGACGATATCGATATCTGTTTAGGTGTTGAGGTGCCTGTAACGACTCTCTGCCCATGTTCTAAAGAAATGTCCGAGAAAGGAGCTCATAACCAGAGAGGAATCGTATCTATAAAGGTTAGATTTAAGAAATTTTTTTGGATTGAAGATTTTATAGAAATAGCTGAAAGGTCAGCTAGTTGTGAAGTTTATGCTCTCCTAAAAAGGCCTGACGAAAAATATGTTACAGAGAAAGCCTATAACAACCCAATGTTTGTTGAAGATATTGTGAGAAATGTAGCAAAAGAACTGGAAGAAAATCCTAACATTACCTGGTTCAGTGTAGAGTCAGAGAACATTGAAAGCATACACAATCATAGTGCCTATGCACTGGTGGAAAAATCCCTTTGATACCCCCGCCACATCATGCTTCTGGGTTTAATCACTCATAATCTAAAGGATAAAAAATGGATGTTATCTCATTTGATTTGGATGGCACTCTTGTTACTGATGAATTCAGCCAGATTGTTTGGCACAAAGGGATACCAGAGCTATATGCAGAAAAATATGGTTGCGGATTGGATGAAGCCAGAAAATTCATTCTTCAGGAATATGAGAAGGTAGGTGATAAGGCCATTGAATGGTATTATATAAGATACTGGCTTAAGTTCTTTGGTCTCAGTGACAATTGGGAAAAACTATTCGAGAAATTCAAAGATCGTATTAAAACATATCCTGAAGTACATGAGGTGCTTTCTACCCTCAAGCAATCCTATAAACTTATTATTACCTCAAATGCTGCTAGAGAATTTTTAGATATAGAAATTATGGAATCCAACATTTCCTCATATTTTGCTCATATCTTCTCTGCTACTTCGGACTTTAAGGAAGTTAAGAAAACAGAACAATTTTACCTCAAGATTTGCAATCAGCTTAATGTTAAACACAGTCAGATGATTCATATAGGTGACCATTTTGAGTTTGACTATCTTGTCCCTCAGCAGTCAGGAATAAACAGCTTTTACCTGGACAGGGAAGGAGAAAGGAAGGGACCTGCAATAGTAAATGATTTAAAGGAGTTTATGAAGAAGCTCTAAATAATATCTATTATATCAATATGATAGATAAGCCTAAAAAAGTATTAACAATACTGGATTCCCGCTTGCACGGGAATGACACGTTTTTTCGATCGGTTCCATACTTGCCTGTTATCCCTGCGAAACTTGTCCTCGACCCTGATCGGGGAGCAGGGATAACAGGGATTAATAGACAACTTGAGATTTCCGGATAACCAGAAAATATTTTTTAGAATACTTGACACTCAAATTGTGTTTTTGTTAAGATGTGCCACTTCTGAATTCATTGTTTTAACGTGGTATATCCTTAGCGAGTTCATTTAATCAAATTCAAGGAGGTAACTATGGAACTTACAAAGGACTTATTTGCCTATCCCTGGACCAACTTCTCAATAAATAACT
Organism: uncultured bacterium; assembly: GCA_965363405.1. GTDB lineage: Bacteria > Desulfobacterota > WTBG01 > WTBG01 > WTBG01 > WTBG01. The sequence goes on from CBDTTR010000063.1 coordinate 8,005, forward strand.
GCAACACCTATATGATAGGTGGAGAAAACTCCATACTTATCGATACCGGACTTGATTCGTGTTTGCAAGGTGTATTAGATGATATCAAGAAAGATGGTTTTGATCCGGAGAAGATTGAACTAATCATAACTACCCACAGCCATCCTGACCATTTTGATGGTATTAGGAGTTTTATGGAAAAAAATACACAGATGGCACTTCACCCGGAGGAAGATAGATTTCTTAAGGAAACAGGTATGGGATTTTACAACATGTTTAATTTGCAATTACCTGAATACAGAGTTGATATACCTTTGCAAGAAGGGGAATTCAAGGTTAAAAACACTACTTTTGAGATTTACCATACACCGGGGCATTCTCCTGGTTCCATTTCAATTTACTGGCCAGAAAAGAAGGCACTTATTGTTGGAGATGTTATTTTTCAGGCTGGTGTTGGAAGAACAGATTTTCCGGGTGGGGATGGAAATCTTTTGAAACAGAGCATCGAAAGATTGTCTAAGCTTGATGTAGAATACTTACTCCCCGGACATGGTGAGATAGTGCAAGGCAAGGATAATGTAAAAAAGAATTTCGATTACGTTGCAGATGTTTACTTCAATCTCATATGAAGTGACTTAATTTAAGTAGAAACTACCCCCTTGCTCCACTTCTCTCAGCCTGTATCCCTAAAGAATCCTACTTGCAAGGCTCTTTTAAAGCATTTCATTTGACTTAAGATGACTCATATTTTATACTTATTATAACTAAAATGTCTCTATACATGCTAACGAATTTCTTTTTCTAATATTTCATCCCTAATATGTATTAATTGTATAATAAGATTTAAGACGAGGTGTCTTATGGTAAAAACAATATTTCACCGTGGACAATTAATTATCTGCCTTGCTGTTTTTATGGCGCTAACTATTACAACCTGCACTTTCGATGATTACAAACAAATTGATGTTATCGACAATGGTCTGGTGGCCGTTGACGGGCAGGAAATCATCCTTGCGGAAAACACCGATACAGACAGTTCACTCTGGCTGGTGGCAGGCGACAGGGTCGGCGAAGTTATGGGTACCTTAATCGTCCGCTCAACCGGCAGCTTCCAGGCAACCCTAAGCGGTGCCGTGTATGTAAGTCCTGACGGTCACGGGTTTACGGTTATTCTGGATGCCAATGGTTTCCCGGGTACCATTACATTTACCGACGGCACTGTTGTAAAACTTACTAATTATTCTAACGACACAGTCTATGCGACCCTTACTTTAGCTGACGGCACATCATCATCCCAGAACGTTCAGCTTGATGACCGTTTTCACGATCTAATAAGCCTGATTGACGAGCATGGTCTTATTTTCGATACTTCTTTGGATTCCTCGGTCACCGGCA
>CBDTTR010000064.1:0-9361 GCA_965363405.1 uncultured bacterium
GTCGCTTTCTATAGACAAAGTTAGAACAAATAAACCCGGAATTTGCAGTAGCCATTCTACTGCGACTTGCCCGGTTCATGACTTGGAGGCGCGCACGTGTAGGCGTTTACGACACTATTTCACTCCTCAACATATCTATGGATATGCCTTCGTCGCAAAATCGCTCCAACTGCACGTTTCGCCACGGTTTTCTGCGCCTCGCTACGATACCTACTACAAAATCTGGGATTATAAGATCAGGTGGAGTTACTCAAATATTTGTCGATAGCCTTTGCGGCCTTTCGACCGGCACCCATAGCTAAAATGACCGTAGCAGAACCTGTAACAATATCTCCTCCTGCATATACTCCATCAAGACTGGTCTTGGCTGTTTCCTCATCTGCTGTAATATATCCCCATTTATTCAGTTCCAAACCCGGGGTTGCATGGGGAAGAAGAGGGTTGGCATTGGTACCCAAAGCCATAATGACTGCATCAACCTCAAGAGTAAATTCCGAACCCTCAATAGGAATCGGCCGTCTGCGACCCGACGCGTCAGGTTCCCCCAATTCCATTTTGATACATTCCATTGCCTTAACCCAGCCTTTATCATCAGCAATGATTCGCACAGGATTGGTTAATAATTTAAAGATTGCCATCTCTTCTTTCGCTCGCTCAATCTCCTCAACTCGCGCCGGCATCTCCTTCTCGGAACGTCGGTAGACGAGATAAACCTCATCTGCTCCCAGGCGGATGGCTGTTCTGACCGAGTCCATAGCAACATTTCCTGCCCCCACCACGGCTACTTTTCTACTTTTTTTGATAGGGGTATCATATTGGGGGAAGAGGTAGGCCTTCATCAGATTTGAGCGGGTGAGAAACTCGTTGGCAGAATAGACCCCATTCAATTCCTCTCCGGGAATATTCATAAACATGGGTCCTCCAGCCCCGATTCCGACAAAGACAGCATCATATCCATTATCCATTAGTTCCTGGATGGTATACAATTTGCCAATCAAGGCATTGGTTTTGATTTCTACTCCCAGACTTTCTACAAAATCAACTTCGGCTTGAACGATTGCCTTGGGCAGCCTGAATTCAGGTATACCATAGACCAGAACACCCCCCGTTTTATGCAGGGCCTCAAAGAGGGTTACACCGTATCCCAGCTTGACCAGGTCTGAAGCTACCGTGAGCCCTGCAGGACCCGATCCGATTACCGCCACCTTTTTGCTCTTAGGCTTTGGCTTGGGAGGTGCCTCTACCTTGCCCTGATCCCTTTCCCAATCGGCTACGAATCTCTCTAGCCTTCCAATAGAAACAGGCTCTCCTTTTTTTCCAATGACACATTTGCTCTCACACTGGATTTCCTGGGGGCAAACCCTGCCGCAGATGGCTGGAAGACTGTTGGTTTCTTTTATTTTTTTCACCGCCTCTAAAAATTGTCTTTCTGCCACCAGATTGATGAATGCAGGAATGTTTATTTCTACCGGGCAACCATCCATACAGGAAGGTTTTTTACACTGGAGACATCGCTTTGCCTCTTCGACTGCCTCATCTTCAGTGTATCCCAGGGGGACTTCCTGGAAGTTTTTTATCCTCTCCTCTGCTGACTGCTCAGCCATAGGAACACGGTTAGGTATAATCTTCTTTTTTTCTTTCTTCCCTTCGTCTGACATGATATTCTCCTTTTTAACTACAGAGAACACAGAGGATTTATCTTTGCGCCCTGTGGTTTTATCTTTTTATCCTTCTATGGTTGCTAAAGAGATCTTCTCTTCTGCTACATACTGGCTGAGGCGATTTATAAGTGAATCAAAATCTACCTGATGACCATCGAATTCAGGACCATCTACACAGCCGAACTTGATTTCACCTCCAACACTTACCCTGCACACACCACACATACCGGTAGCATCAAGCATAATGGGATTTAAACTTACAATGGTTTTAACTTTGTGGGATTCTGTGGTCTTGCATACAAATTTCATCATGATAGCAGGACCGATGGCTATGACGCGGTCAATACGCTCGCCACTTTCAAGCATCTCTTTTAAGGGGTCTGTAACCAGACCATGGCGACCTTTGCTTCCATCATCAGTGGTGATAATTAATTTGTGAGTTACTGCTTCCATCTCTTTAAGGAAGGTTAAAAGGCCTTCGTTTCGTGCCCCTACAATACCGATGACCTCGTTTCCAGCCTGATAAAGTGCCCGGGTGATGGGATAAATGACAGCAGTTCCAACCCCACCACCAATACAGATTACTTTTCCAAATTTCTCGATCTCTGTGTGTTTCCCCAGAGGACCAACGACATCGGATATGCAATCGTTGGTGTTTAATCGTCCCATCAGTTTTGTGCTTTTTCCCACTTCTTGAAAGACGATAGTTATGGTACCTTTTTCACGGTCAAAATCATTGACGGTAAGGGGTACCCGCTCCCCTTCTTCATTTACCCGTATTATGACGAATTGCCCTGGCTGTACCTTTTTTGCAATCTCAGGGGTGTCAAGTTTAAGCAAGGTAATAGTAGGTGACAGTTTTTTCTTATCCACTATTTTATGCACAAAGTACCTCCTTTATAGTTGGTTAAACGTTGTCAAAGAAGACAGAGAATATTTCTTTAAGCTCTCCGCGGTTTTTTTTCATAACCAGTTAATAATAAAGATATTTATCAATAGCAGGTGAGCCTTATTAAACAATCAATCGATTCCAACAATCGGGGAAAAATACCTTGACATGAATTTTAGCCTGTGATAAGGATTGAGTGAGCGCTCATTCATTTTAATTTTTACAAGTACTTATTACAAATTCTATATTTTATCAAGTTAAAAATTTACTTATAATCATTTTTGTCTAACTGAAAAATGCCCGTATGATAGATGAATGAGAGGAAAATCCGTAATTGTTCTCCTGAAACACCTTACCACTATGCGTATAGATTGGCCTGTGAGGCATTAAGAAGTGCCGATATAAAGGAGAGGGCTGAGGAGAGTGGGGTTGCTATAGAGTCGAGAGGCAATGGAACCCACTTAATTAAACTCTCTTTTTTGAATCATATATGTCAGATAAATTTTCCTGATATAGAAATCAACTATCTGGAATCAAAAGAGGAAGTTCCCCTCTGGAGCAAGATCTTAATTCTCCATTACCTCGTCAAATCTGAGGGGCAGCCGCTTACGGGTAAGTGGATAAATTTCAGGCAAATGTCTGGAGGGGAAAGCTATTATCCAGCTTTTGTAAAAAGGTCACAGGAACCACTTCTCGGTTTTTTCAGTAACAGACTGGAATTATTAGAAAAAGCTGCTCCGGCCTTTGGGGGGTACAAAACTCACGAGGGCGATATGGCGGTGGTTATCCAAGCCTTTCCCAGGGTTCCCATAATTATGATTTTTTGGAGCGGTGATGAAGAGTTTCCACCTGAGGCCAGAATCCTTTTTGATTCAACTGTTCCTACCTATCTTTCTACTGAGGATGTTGCGGTGCTTTCTCAACAGACAGTGTTTGGGCTTATTAAATGGGCAAAGAGCAACATATAATTCACTATTTTAGCAGAAGAAGGGGGCGCTTTTATGTTAATTGAATACCTACCCATACTCATTTTTCTGACTTTAGCTATACTGTTTGCTGGAGTGGTTATCCTCCTTTCGTCGGTTTTTGGGAGAAAGACCTCGACAAGGGAAAAGCTGATGACCTATGAATGTGGTCTGGATCCCATCGGCAATGCCAGGAAAAGATTCTCCGTCAAGTTTTTTATTATTGCCATGTTGTTTATCGTATTTGATGTGGAAGCAGTGTTTTTATACCCTTGGGCTATTGTCTTTAAGCAGTTCAATCAGTTTAGAGCTTTTGTATTTATAGAGATGATCGTTTTTATTGGTATATTGTTAGTAGGTTTTATCTATGCATGGAAGAAGGGAGCATTGGAATGGGAATAGAAAGTTGCTTTGGTGACACAATTATTACCACTACGCTTGATAAACTGGTGAACTGGGCCCGGAAATCATCTCTCTGGCCAGCGACCTTTGGGCTTGCCTGCTGCGCACTGGAGATGATGGCAACTGCTGCTGCCAGATATGATATCGCCCGGTTTGGAGCGGAAGTATTCAGGGCTTCCCCTCGTCAGGCTGACCTTATGATTGTTGCTGGCACCTTAACCAAAAAGATGGCACCGGTGGCCAGAAGGATCTATGACCAGATGCCGAATCCCAAATGGGTAATCGCTCTGGGGGCCTGTGCTTCATCAGGGGGTGTCTTTGATTCTTATGCGGTGGTTCAGGGAGTTGATGAGATTATACCGGTTGATGTTTATGTCCCTGGTTGTCCTCCTCGTCCGGAATCTCTTTTATATGCTATAATGGAACTGCAAAAAAAGATAGAAAAAGAATCTTTACGGGATGTGAGAAATGTCTAATATAGAGAGCCTTGTTGAAAAGATAAAAGAGAAATTTCCGCAGGCAATAGAGGAAGTAGTGTGTTTTAGGGATGACTATACCATAAGGGTGAAAAGAGAGCATCTCCTGGAAGTTTTTCGATTCCTCAGAAAGGAGCCGGAGTATGGATTCAATTTCCTCTCTGATCTTTGCGGTGTCGATTATATGGGGAGAGAACCTCGTTTCGAAGTAGTGTATCACCTCTATTCTATGGAGCATAAACATAGACTGCGCATGAAAGTTTCACTCTCAGCAGAAGATCTGACCATTCCCTCTGTAGTTTCTGTCTGGAAAACAGCAAATTGGCATGAGCGTGAATGCTATGATCTCTTGGGTATTAACTTTAGCGACCACCCCGACTTAAGGAGGATTCTTACTCCTGATGGTTTTAAAGATCATCCATTAAGAAAAGACTTCCCCTTAAGGGGAAGGCAAACAATGGGAGAGGATTGAAGATGGAAGCAGCATCTGAAATGAGAACGGAGACCATCACCTTAAATATGGGGCCACAGCACCCCAGCACTCACGGTGTTTTAAGGGTGATCCTGGAAATGGAGGGCGAGGTTATTACCAAGGCGACTCCGGTAATGGGTTATCTCCATCGGGGTATTGAAAAGATAGCAGAACATAAAACCTACCACCAGTTTATTACCTTAACAGACAGATTAGACTACACCTCACCCTTTATCAATAATCTTGCCTATATCCTGACCGTAGAAAAGCTTTTAGATCTTGAGGTTCCATTAAGGGCGCAGTATATCAGGGTAATGTTGTCAGAGATTACCAGGATTCAGAGCCACTTAATATGGTTGGGAACCCATGCCCTGGATATAGGGGCCATGTCTCCTCTCCTGTATACCTTTCGGGAGAGGGAAGAGACACTGGATATGTTTGAGATGGTTGGCGGAGCGCGCATGAATCAGAGTTATTTCCGTATTGGGGGACTGGCAGGAGATCTTCCAGAGGGGTTTTTGGAGAAGGTGAAGGCGTTTTGCGAAGTGTTGCCTTCACGTATTGATGGCTATGAGACATTATTAACCGAGAATATAATCTGGCTGGAGAGGACTAAAGGAGTTGGGGTAATCTCAGCAGAAGAGGGTATTGAACTGGGTCTTTCCGGTCCATGCCTCAGGGGATGTGGGGTTAAATGGGACTTGAGAAAGGCAAACCCCTATTCATCTTATGATCACTTTGATTTTGAGATTCCCACAGGTGAAAAAGGTGATAGCTATGATCGTTACCTGGTGAGAATGGAAGAAATGCGCCAGAGTAATCGTATCGTTAAGCAGGTTTTAGACAAACTCCCATCAGGAGAAATCAATGCCTGTAATCCCAAAGTAGTTCCCCCTCTTAAAGAGAATGTCCAAAACAATGTGGAATCTTTAATCATTCACTTTCACCTGATGACAGAAGGGTTTGAAGTTCCCAAAGGTGAGGCTTATTGTAGTGTGGAATCGTCCAAAGGTGAATTGGGCTTCTATGTCGTAAGTGATGGGAGTAATAAACCTTACAGGATAAAGATCAGAACCCCCTCTTTTGTTAATATGGAATCGCTTTCTACTATGACAGAGGGAAGGATGATGGCTGATATAGTTACTGTTATTGGAAGTATTGACATTTGCCTGGGTGAGCTAGATCGTTAGTCATGGAGCTTAAGGGGAAGCGGCTGAAATTTATGACATTTGGAGAAATGAAGGACGTTTTGGATGCTGAGGTTCTGATCGGAGACGAATGCATGGATATCGAAGTGAGGGATGCATTTGCTGCTGATTTATTAAGTGATGTTCTGGCATTTGCTAAGGAGGGGACGCTGCTCATAACCGGAATTACCAATCCCCAGGTTATTCGAACGGCAGAGATGCTGGAGTTGATTGGTATTGTATTTGTTAGAGGCAAAAAACCCGATGAGGATGCTATTAAACTTGCCAGAATAAAGAAGGTACCCTTGCTCTCCACTCGTTATATTATGTTTGAAACATGTGGGCGGTTATTTAATAGCGGACTGGTAAGTTGTATAAAAAGAGTGGAGAATGACTGAACAGAAACAGGATGAGCCTTTACTGGAGCAGGAATTTACGGTAGAAGGTGGGGATTTTATTCATGCTGGTGAAGTTTCCAGCAAGATAAAAAAGATATTAAAAGAGATCGGCATTAGCCAGGATGTGATAAGAAGAACCGCTATTGCTACCTATGAGGCAGAGATGAACGTGGTTTGTCATGCCAGTCGAGGGAAATTCCGCCTGGCTATTGCACCTGATAGGCTGGTAATTGTTGTTCAAGATGAGGGAAAAGGCATTGAGGATATCGGTTTGGCAATGCAGGAGGGGTTTTCTACTGCTTCGGAACGAGTTAGAGAGATGGGTTTTGGTGCTGGGATGGGGCTTCCCAATATAAAGAAGAATGTGGATGATTTGAGCGTCACATCAGAGGTAGGCAAGGGAACAAAAGTTGAGATGGGCATCCTCGCCTGACGGTAATGGTGCGAAATGGAAAAACATTTTCACTCAATAGAGGTAGATGTTGAGAGATGCAGGGGCTCCATGCGTTGTATGCGGGTTTGTCCCACAGAGGCTATTCGTATACGAGAAGGCAAAGCCGTTATTCTGGAAGACCGATGCATTGATTGTGGTGATTGTATCAGGGTTTGTCCGGAACGTGCGATCCGCTCTGTTATAGGTTCTTATGAAGATATCAGTAAATTTAAATATACTGTTGCCATTCCCTCTCCATCGCTTTACTCCCAGTTTGGCATGGGTGTATCCCCAAACCAGATATTAAATGGCCTTAAAGGACTGGCTTTTGATGAGGCCTATGATATTGGCAGGGCATGTGAAGTATATTTAACCGTTCTAAAAGAGTATCTTAAATCCTATTCTGATAATAAACCACTAATTTCCACCCTTTGTCCCTCAATCGTAAGATTAATCCAGATTCGATTTCCTGATTTTATGAATAATCTGCTCTCCCTGGAGGCTCCCCGGGGTATTGCGGGCTCAGACATCAAGCTAGATAAAGCAAAAGAATTGGGTCTTGATCCCAAAGAGATCGGAACTATCTATATTACCCCCTGCCCTGCAAAGATGATGGCCTTGAATCAGCCACAGTGCAAAAGCGAACCGAATCTGGATGGAGCACTTGCAATTTCTGACATCTATGGGATGCTGTTTTCCTCTATAAACAAGCTGAGTTCTATGGAAGAACTTCATGTCTCAAGTGGTTTGGGAATCAGTTTGGCAATTCCTGGTGGATGTATTGCCGGGCTGGATGTGGATAATGCCGTGGCAGTCGATGGAGTTAAAAATGTAATACAGGTGTTGGATGATCTGGAACATGGTAAAGTAACTAATATTAAATATCTTGAGCTGTGGGCCTGTCCTGGTGGATGTATAGGAGGTCCTTTAGCTGTTGAGAACCAGTATATAACTAAAATTAAGGTTATAAGATTAGTACAGCAGTTTGGAAAAGAAAAAAGGATCAAAGACGAAGAAGTGGACAGGCTTCGTGAATATTTGTCTTGCGATGTGAAATTGCCCTACCTTCCTATTAAGCCTCTGGGGCGGGATGCGGTAGATGCGATTATAAAGATAAAAGAGCGGGAAGCCATTATAGAAAGTCTTCCTAAAATTGACTGCGGAGCCTGTGGAGCTCCTACCTGTAAGGCCTTTGCTGAAGATGTTATCCAGGAGAGGGCAGAGATTCTGGATTGCGTGTTTAAGTTGCAGGACAAGATAGTTGAATCATCCCAATACGCCCTAAGCTGGGCACGGAGGACGCCCCTTTCTTTCCGCAAAAGGGGTAAATGAACCAAACTTAATTAATCACCTTAAACCACCAGCCCTGCCGGTGGCCTTTGACCCAATGGGGGTATACAATGACACTTAAAGATGTTGTGGACAAACTGGGAATGAAGGTTGAAACAGCGAAAGAGGGTTTGCAGCAGGAAGTGAAAGGTGGATATGTAAGCGATCTTTTAAGTGATGTTATGGCACAGAGCAAGCCAGGTGATATCTGGGTAACCTTACAAGCTCACCCCAATATCATTGCTGTTGCTACCTTGAAGGAGTTAGCAGGGATAATTATTGTTCAAGGAAGAAAGCCTGATGAGGAGACTGTAGTAAAGGCAAAGAGTGAGAATTTTCCCATATTGGTGAGTGATCTCCAGGCTTTTGAAATAGTAGGAAAGCTGTATCAGATGGGAATCTCTGGAATGAGATAATGCTCAAAGAATACCGGGCAGACCTCCATATTCATACCATTCTTTCTCCCTGTACCGAACTTACCGAAATGTCCCCCCACGCCATAGTGGAAAGAGCACGTCAAATTGGTTTAGATCTTATTGCCATTTGTGATCACAACTCTTGCGAGAATGTTATCCCAGCTCGCAAAATTTCTCTTGATGTTGGTCTGGCAGTTTTGGCTGGAATAGAGATTACTTCAAAAGAAGAAGTACATACCTTGGGACTTTTTGATAGCGAGGATGAGGCGCTTAAAGTGCAGGAGATAGTTTATAGCAATCTTCCTGGAGAGAATGACGAAGAGACTTTTGGTTATCAGGTGATTGTAAATGAAAAAGATGAGGTTTTAGCATTTAACAAGAAGCTATTGATTGGGGCGACAACACTTACCCTGGAAAAGGTTGTTGAGTTAATCCATTCCTTTAACGGGCTGGCTGTTGCCGCTCACGTTGATCGAGAGGGATTTAGTATTATAGGTCAGCTGGGCTTTATTCCTCCTGGATTACCACTGGATGCCCTGGAGATATCACCCCGAATTAGCGTTCCAGAAGTTAAAAGCAGATTTCCCCAGTGTAATGATTACCCCCTTATCACTTCCTCAGATGCACATTATCTCGATGATATTGGAAAAAGCTCAACCACTTTTTTAATGGAAGAAGTGAGTGTAAGAGAAATAAAGTTAGCCCTTATGAGTGAGAAAGGCAGGAAGGTACT
>CBDTTR010000065.1:0-9341 GCA_965363405.1 uncultured bacterium
GGTATATCCTCGGGATGTTTTATAATATAACGTAGGTGAATAGGTGCATAACTAAGTTTGAAGACTTGAAGAAAGAATGTCACGAAGAATGTAAAGGAGGACGTTGGTTGCGAGAGCAACTTGAAAAACAGTTAACGGTTAGCACTCTTCAGCTCACAACATCTTATCATCTTTGAAAAAACATAAAAGCTACTCAAACAGGCCATAAGCCGGATTCTGTTCCCAAATCCGATGATTTGGGCAATGGTCATTCATCTGGGATACCTGTTGCCAGGTACCTCTAGCGACCTACCCGGAAGCTTCAAGCGGGCTACTTGATGAGATGGAATCCACCTCGCTGCTCCCCTATTTGGTCTTGCTCCAGGTGGGGTTTGCCAAGCTATCCCAATCACTTGAGATACTGGTGAGCTCTTACCTCACCATTTCACCCTTACCCTTCGACAAGCTCAGGGCGGTATATTTTCTGTGGCACTTTCCTTATCCCGAGGATATCGGGACAGTCGTTATTAGCGACCACCTTGCCCTCTGGAGCCCGGACTTTCCTCCAGCTCCTACCTTTTTTGGAACCAGCGACCATTTAGCCTGTTTGAGCAGCTTAATTTTATTGCGCAGAAATTATCCAACAGGGTGCTCCGTTCAGTAATACTAGTTTTTTTCGTCTATTGCCAGATTTGCAAGCTTATCAGCTTCCTTATTCTTTCTTCTGTCGATACAGGTAATATTATATTGTATAAAATTTGATAAGAGCTTTTTCACTTCACTTGACAGAACCCTCATCTTTTTATCCCTTACTTTATAGATTCCCTTAATCTGCCTTACCACCAGCTCAGAATCAGAGAAGAGGTGAACAATATCAGCCTTTAATTTTATCGCTTCCTTAAGCGCTATAATAAGAGCTAGATATTCGGCCACATTATTGGTGGTATTGCCCAAGTATTTTTTTGCTTTCTTAATGATCTTACCATCCTCATTGTATATGACAATGCCAGCGCCGGCTTCTCCGGGATTTCCCCTGGATGCCCCGTCGGTATAGATGTACAATTGTTCTGAAGATAAAATGTCTTTGATTGGAGATTCTTGTCTTTCAGTCATGTTATTGAGGTTGAGGTTGTATGGTTCCCGATATAATTTCATGATTTTTTTCCCAGTAGAGGATACGACTACAATGGGGGCATTTGATTATCGTTTTGCATTTCTTAACTTCATTAAAAAGTTGGGGAGGGATATTCATATGGCACCCTTGACAACAACAGTCTTCCACAGGAACAACGGTAATTTCTGTACGTTTCTGTTTTATCTTTTTGTAGATATCTAGTAATTCTGATTTAATCTGCGGTACAAGCTCCTCTTTCATTTTTTGCTTTTCTTCTATATCTTTTGTGCACTCTTCTATTTGCTTTTCTAATGCCACCTTCTCTTCTTCTGCTTTTTCCACGACAAGCTTAAAATCGGCTTCCACTTTCTCCAGATTTACCTTTAGCTGATCATTCTCTTCCATGATGATAAGGATCCCTTCTTCTATTGTTGAATTCTGTTTTTTAATAGCTTCTATTTCCTTTAGAGATGCCTGATACTCTTTATTCGTTTTTACTGATGCTGATCTTTCCTTGGCTTTTTTAACTTTTTCCTCTTCTATAGCCAAGGATTGCTCTTTCTCAATCCTCTTTTTTTTGATTTCTTCCAATTGCTTTTCTTTGGACTGGAGTTCTTTTTTTTCTTTCTCTAAGGCTTCTTCCAGTTGCGTTATCCTCTGAGGATGTTCTTCCTGGATCTTCTGCGCCTTTAGAATAGCCAAATCACACGTTTGGAGCTTTACCAGTAGTTCTAATTGATTTTTCAAAATTCTCCTCCTCACCTGGTTTTAATGGGTTAGCAATAAAAAATGCACCCGATGGGGGTGCATTTTTATATTTCCTCTGTCCTCTGTCTGATTGGGGATAGAAAAGGTTGAGTAACTGTTTATAGTATTATAGGCTTTCATGTAATTCCTCTTGGTGGGCTCACCAGGGTTCGAACCTGGGACCTTCCGGTTATGAGCCGGTGGCTCTACCAACTGAGCTATGAGCCCACATCTACAATTTTAACGTTCAATAAATGTCCTCAGCTTTTTGCTCCGGCTGGGATGTCTCAGTTTGCGTAATGCCTTCGCCTCGATCTGCCGGATCCTTTCTCTGGTTACATCGAAATCCTGTCCAACTTCCTCGAGGGTATGGTCTGCCTTTTCTCCTATACCAAACCTCATCCTTAAAACCTTTTCTTCCCTTTGAGTTAATGTGGACAGCACCTTCTTTGTTTGCTCATGCAAACTGCGGTTGACAGCAGCATCTCCTGGAGGAGCAACCTTTTTGTCTTCGATGAAATCACCCAGATGGCTGTCTTCTTCCTCTCCTATAGGAGTTTCCAAAGATATAGGCTCCTTGGCAATTTTCAGAACCTTTCTCACCTTATCCAGAGGGAATTCAATCTTTTTAGCAATCTCCTCGGGAGTCGGCTCTCTTCCCACCTCTTGAACCAGATGACGTGAGGTTCGAATCAGCTTGTTGATGGTTTCAATCATGTGGACAGGAATTCTGATGGTTCTCGCCTGATCTGCAATAGCCCTGGTAATAGATTGCCTGATCCACCAGGTGGCATAAGTGCTGAATTTATAACCCCGCTGATACTCAAATTTATCAACAGCTTTTATAAGACCTATATTCCCTTCTTGAATCAGATCCAGGAATTGCAATCCTCGATTCGTATACTTTTTTGCCAGACTTACTACCAGTCTTAAATTAGCCCTGACCAACTCATCTTTGGCAAGTTTGGCATTAATTTCTCCCTCTTCAATGGATTTGACAGCTCTCTTTAGTGATTGCGCATCGAATGTTGATTCAGCTTCAATTCTTCTGATTTTCTTCTGGGCATTTTTTATAATCTTTTCATATTCTAATAGATCTTTTTTAGAAACACCTGTTTTTTTAACTGTCTTCTTTTCTTCCTGACCCCCCTTTTTTACCTGACGAAATATCCTCTTCAGTTCTTCCAGGGGGATGCCTGTACGTTCTGTGCATTGAGTAATTTCTCTTTCGCATTTCTCCGATCGTACAAGAAAATGTTTTATTTTTTGTGCAACCTTTTCAATCTGGATTTCGTTAAGATTTATCTGTTGTATGAAACCAACTATCTTTTTAGATTTTTGGTCAATCTTTTTCTTTAACTCTCTTTTCTTTGCTTCACTTAAATGTTTCTGTTTAAGTTTATTTTGTAATTCCAGATGCTTTTGTTCACCTCTTTTAATCTTCTCTATTATGGAAAGAACCTTCTTCAAATAATGTTCTTCATCAATTTCTACTTCTTCATTATCCAAATTCCTTATGACTTCTCTCACCGTTATCTTTTCAGATTTTAACTTTTCCCCTATATGAATAAGTTCCCTGATGATAAGTGGTGCACTTAAGGCAACATCCGCAATCTCGTTTTCTCCTTCTTCTATGCGTTTTGCAATTTCTACTTCTTCTTCACGGTTGAGCAGGGATACGGAACCCATCTCCCTGAGGTACATTCTCACTGGATCACTGAACTTTTCAAAAGGAGCCTGTTCCAATTCCTCTTCGGCTTCACCTGCTGTCTCTTCTGAAGTTTTTTGAAGCTTCGTCTTAGAGATTCTTACCTTTTGTGCTCCTTCAACAACTTCTATATCCATTTCTCCAAACTTGATCATTAGGTCATCAATCTGATCTGGAGAAACAATATCAGATGGTAAAACACTATTGACTTCTTCATAGGTTAGGAATCCTCTCTGTTTACCCATGTCAATGAGCTGATTTACCTGATCACTGGTGTTCTTCTTTGGCATTAGCACCCTGCTCCTTGTTTTTTCTGTTAGTGAATAGAAAATTGAACTGAGGTGTATCTTTTTTTTCGTTCTAAAAGTTCCTGCTTGTGTACCAGGAATTTATGCATTGCGTTTTCATCTTTTTCCTTTTCTGCTTCCATAATCTTTGTGTTCACAAACTGGATTTCCCTTCTTATACTTATTTCCTTTAACCTTTGAATGCTGTCTTTTAATGCTTTGGGAATGTCCATGATGCTCTCCCCTTGGATGACAAGTCTGGTGACGATGTTTTTTAATTCCTCCTCTTCCAGATGATCAATTAACCAGTCTGGTTTTATCGAATGGTTATCATCAAAACACTTTACGATGAAAAGCAAAAGGCGTTTTAGTTTTGGTTCTTCAAGATCATCTAGTATCTGTGCCCGTTTTACTAATGGAATTACCTCGGGATGTAAAATCATCAACTGCAATAAGAGCTCTTCTGCCCTGTGCTGATTAGAAACCTTTATATAAAGTTCTTGTGCTTCCGACTTTCTTGCTTTTTCTGTGTGAATTTCAGGTCTGATTATGTTTTCATCGACGTTTATCTGTTGGGATAACTTCTGAATATAAAGGTTCCTTTCGGTGGTATCACCCAATTTTGACAGGATTGGAGACACTTTTCTTATCGTATTAAGTTTGCCATTTATAGTTGATGTATCATTCTGGTTAATTGTTTCATTGATAAAAAATTCCATTAGGGGAGTTGCTTGATCCAACTTTTCCCTGAATCCATTTTCCTTTTCTCTTTGAACAAACGAGTCAGGGTCAACACCTGGAGAAAGCAATAAAATCCTGGAAGAAATCTCATTTTCCAGAAAAAGAGGCAACGATTTTATTGTTGCTTTGATTCCAGGTTTATCCGTGTCAAAAGCAACGGTGACATTACGGGTAAATCTCTTGAGCAGTTTGATTTGCCCATCTGTTAAAGCAGTTCCTAATGAGGCAACCACATTTTTTATGCCATATTGATGGAGACTTAAAAGATCAAAATTCCCTTCCACCAGAATGACAAAGTCTTCTTTGCGAATAAAAGGCAGTGCTATATTTAAGCCATAAAGACTGTTGCTTTTTTTATATATTATGGAGTCTGCTGAGTTGATATATTTAGCAACATCTTCTTCAATTGCTCTACTACCGAAACCTATTACTTTATTATTATAATTAATAATAGGGAAAATAATCCGGTTCCTGAAACAATCATAAAATTCGCTCTTTTTACCTGGTTTGATAAGCCCCACCTTTTGTGCCAATGCAAGAGGGACCTTCTTTTTTTTTAGGAAATTGAGTAATCCATCCCAATGTGGTAGTGCACATCCCAGTTTGTGCTCGATGATTGTCTCTTCTGATATTCCCCTTTTATTCAGGTAACTTCGTGCCTTTTCCCCCTCTTTTGTTTGTAGAAGACTGCTATAATATTCAACTGCCAGGTCATTAACTTTAAAGAGTGTCCCCTTTTCCCCCATTATTTTTTTTTGGGTGGGGGAATATTCTTTTTGAGGTAATTGAATGCCACATCGTTGAGCCAATCTTCTTGCTGCTTCTGGAAAGGTCAGGTGTTCGAATTTCATAAGGAAGGTAAAAACATTGCCGCCCGTACCACACCCAAAGCAGTGGAATATTTGTTTTGACTCACTGACGGTAAAAGAGGGTTCATTCTCAGAATGAAAAGGGCATAAACCCCTATGGTTTACACCAGTTTTTTTTAAAGATACATATTCTGATATTAACTGTACGATATTACAAGATTCTTTTATTTCTGCTATCTTATCATCAGGGATATAGGTCGACAAATGTGATGACTCCGCCTATCTGTCAGTATTGTAAAACTTACAGGTTGAGAAAGGGAAGCAAAGGAAGCACGAAAGTGCTGCAGTTTCCTTTTGCGACCCCATGCAAATCACGGGGTTTTCAAAGCAAACAATATAAATCGGTTGCCATATGCTTTGCAAGATATGCCAAAAAAATGAGAATAAAAACTGGAAGATTAGGGATCACAGCTATCTATTTCCCACCACCCGCAGGAATTAAAAGGAATTTAAAATAGAATGCTCACTGCTAACCCATAATTATAACTTATAGAAAATAATTGTCAAATAATAAATGCTGCACTTTTCTATTTATTAAAGTGCTGCAGGCAATTATTTTTAGCAATTAGTTGATAAATAAAGATATTTTACCGTATAGGCGTTAAATCTTTTTATTCGCTCATTGAAATGAATTCTTCTGGAAATCTTTTTTTCATCTCTTGTTTCATGAAATTTTCTATTTCTGAATCTGTTTTGAATCGATCAAGAACTTTAACAAACTCTTGAGATTCGCGGTAAGTGATTGACCTTAAGATCTTTTTTATTCGCAAAATACAAAGTGGATTCATGCTGAGCTCATCTATACCTAAGCCCAGCAGGATGGGAAGGTATAAAGGCTCTCCAGCCATTTCTCCACACATCACTACTTCAATCCCGTTGTCATGAGCAGCTTCTACTACAGTTTTTATGAGTCTGATTACCGAGGGATGGAGTGGATTATAAAGATAAGAAACGTGTTCGTTTACTCGATCTATAGCAAGCGTGTATTGAATGAGGTCGTTTGTTCCTATGCTGAAAAAGTTGACTTCTTTTGCTAGCAAATCCGCAATGGTTGCTGCAGAAGGAATCTCAATCATGATCCCTATTTTTATATGTGGATTAAAAGGCATCCCCTCTTTTTTTAGTTCATTCTTTAACTCTTCTAAAATCTCTTTTATTTGAATAATCTCCTGCACTCCTGAAATCATGGGGAAAAGCACCTTAAGCTCACCAAAGGCACTGGCTCTGAGTATAGCCCTGAGCTGTGTTTTAAAGATGCTCACCTCCTTTAAGCAGAACCTTATCGCTCTTAATCCCATAACGGGATTCATTTCCTCTGCCAGGTCAATACGAGAAAGAAATTTATCACCACCTATATCAAGAGTTCTAATGGTTACTGTATGGGGAGCAATCGTTTCGATTACCTTTTTATAAATGTTAAAGTGTTCCTCCTCAGATGGTAGTTCCTTCCGATTAAGATAGATAAATTCGGTACGGTAGAGGCCAATACCTTCTGCTCCATGTTCTAGCACAGAAGAGAGTTCTTCAACCAGCTCAATGTTTGCTAATAGCTTGATTTGGTAACCATCTGGAGTTTCTGCTGGAAGATCCTTATATTTAAAGAGCTCTTTCTCAAGCTGTTCATATTTTTGCTTCTTTTCAGAATAGTTTCTTAGGGTTTCAGGTGCCGGCCTTATAATCACCACTCCAATGGTCCCATCTACAATAATGGTATCACCATTGTAGACCTCTTCGGTAACCTTTTCTAACCCCACCACTGAGGGAATTTCCAACGCCCTGGCCATGATGGCAGTATGAGAAGTTTTACCCCCTGTATTAGTTACAAAGCCCATCACCACATCCACATCCAAGTTAGCGGTGTCAGCAGGAGAGAGATCATTAGCTACAATGATGGATTTTTCTTTTATATTTGAAAGGTCTTGCCTCTTTCTTCCCAGGATGTTTCTTGTTATTCGTTCACCAATGTAATCGATATCTGACTTCCTCTCTTTTAAGTATTCATCACCTACATCATCAAAGCTCTTACTTAACACACGCATGGTGTCTCTGACCGCTGAGGCAGCATCAATCCTTTTCTCCTTGATGGTGCTAATAATGTTTTCGGTGAGCAGTTTGTCTTCTAATATGAGTATTTGGGCATCGATAATGTAACGTGCTTCTTTACGTTTTGTATGTTCTACCTCTTTTTTTATAATAAGCAGCTGTTGCTTTGATTCCTTAAGAGATAGCTTGAATCGATTAATCTCCCGGTTGATTTCATCTTCGGTGTTAAGCAGAATGGTAGACACCTCTATCTCGCTAGGATAGAAAAGGAAGGCCTTTCCAATAATAATACCAGGAGAGACCCCTATCCCCTTCAGTAAAAGATCACTTTTTATTGATTCCACGATTTATTTTTCCTCGAAATTGCCAGCGATCAATCTTTCCAATTCTTCTAATGCCTGGTCAGCATCCTGACCACAGGCTTTGATGGTAATTGTAGAGTTTTTGGTTGCATTTAATGTGGTTATTGCAATGATGCTTTTACCATCAACCTGCACACCATCTTTCTCCACAGTTATATCGGATTTATATTTGTTTGCTGTTTTTACCAGCAATCCTGCTGGCCTTAGATGAAGACCAAGTTTGTTCCTAATGATACATTCTTTGGTTTTTCCCTGCCCTTCTACCATATTTAACACTACCTGTCAACGTGAGTGGTCTCTGGAATTCATTCAGATGTCAGGAAACCCCAGAAGTGATCTTCAAGAAGGGGAAGGGGTTCCAGAAACCAGAATGGTAATTTCCCCTTTGATGGTTTTATCTTCCAAAAACTCTATAACTTCAGAAATTTTTCCCCGAATCACCTCCTCGAAAATCTTGGTTAATTCTCTGGCAATAACAATTTTTCTGTCTCCCAGTACCTCTAAAATATCTTTTAAGGTTGAAAGCAGTCTTCGCGGTGATTCGTAAAAGATCAAAGTTTTTGGTTGGTCTTTTAGAGAGAGAAAGAAGTTCCGTCTTTTGCCAGATTTGCGAGGTGTAAATCCTTCAAAGATGAAGCTGTCAGTAGGAAGACCTGAGGCACTTAAAGCGGCAATTAAAGCTGTCGCACCAGGAATTGGGATAACCTTAATATTGTTTTCTATGGCAAGCTTGGTGAGTTTATAACCAGGGTCAGATATGGTAGGTGTGCCCGCTTCAGAAACAATTGCAATATCTTTCCCCTTTTTTAATTGTGCAATGAGAGACTGGGCCTTTTTAAAACCACTATGTTCAAAATAACTGGTGAGGGGTGTTTTAATTTGATAGTGGTTGAGTAATTTCTTCGTTCTTCTGGTATCTTCAGCGGCTATGAGGTCAATCTCTTTGAGCGTATTCAGTGCTCTTAACGTTATGTCTTCCAAATTCCCTATGGGAGTAGATACAATATAAAGCGTGCCAGATGTGGCTTCTGAGACATTTTGTTTCATTGAACTAAATTTAGTACCTTGGCAGACGAGATGCTGGATATGTTTTATCCGGTTTGTATTTTATCCTGTATCGAGCAACCAGTATCCAGTATCATTTTGATAGTCGCATTATGTCCTAAAGTTCGCCGGGCCGTTTAATAACAGAGCGAATTTTAATAAACAAAGCTACCACCTTTTATCCGATTTATCAAATGTATTTTACCTCGTTAGAAAATAGTCCTGCCATTAATATCAAGATTTCTAACGGGGTTCATGCTCCTTCCAATTGATTGCTATGTGAAATAGCAGTTGTAAGGGATAGTATTTTTGTGATATATGGGCAGTAGTCAAAGTAATAATACTAGTGCCTCATATCGTAATTTCCAATACTCACATTAACAACTAACTGTCATTGCGAGGAGCATAGTGACGAAGCAATCTCGTCAAATAAACCTCGAAACGTGA
>CBDTTR010000066.1:0-9261 GCA_965363405.1 uncultured bacterium
TCTTAAATAATCTTTAATTATCATACATTTAATTTAATTTTTAATAATAAGTTTTTCATTCTTTAATTAATAATAATAACTATTATTATCATGTCAAGAGTCCAAGTGTGATTTGGTGGAATAAAATCAGGATTTTTTCTTGCGAGAAGTCTAACAAGGGGGATTGCTAACTAATTGTTTGGGTGGGGGATCGTTCGCGAAGCGTTCGGTGTTATAGTTGGAACTTGAATTAGAAAAAAGGGGCAAGCATAAAAAATTGCTTCCCCCTCCTTAGTCCGTAATCTCTTATGAAATAATATAATCTTAGGAGTAGACACCTTTTTGCTCAAGTGCATCGGCTACATCATCAAGTCCAAGCTCTTTAAGCTTTTCCTTTTTGGGTACACCATTTTCGTCCCATCCTCTTAAGCGGTAATATTCATCCAGCATAACTTCCCATTTTTCAGAGTCAATCATTTCACCTTTGTAGGGGCCATTTGGAACCGGTTCATCTGCCCATTTACCTATAAGACGATCATCCTTTCTGTCCAAACCTTCCCTGCACGAGTAGGCCCGCTCCACGTTATGGACACGTTCGGCAACGGTCAGCATCTCCTCTTCATTGACTTTCACACCGGTCGCAAGGTAAAAGAGCGTATAGAGATTATCGAAAGAAAAATCTTTGGTGCCGGTGCCAAGTCCCAGAAGAAACTTGCACACCTGAAACAGATCGCACATCAGCGATTTATGCTGATAGTATATCAACGGGCTAGCCTTCTTATATGAGGATGGATCCATGACTTCGGCGGTTCCAAATTTCGCTTCTGCTTCTTCCTTGGTCATCACTGGAAACGCAGGGAACTCAACCGGTACCAGGGCGGTCAAATGGCAGGCACCACGCGTGGAAGTAGCAAATCCCAGGGACGTGCCCTTCATAATTCTGGAATCCACGCCTCCCATAACCATGCCTTTGGAGTGACTTACATATGTCTCGGCTTCTTTACCGAATTGTTTAGATGCTTTCACAATACCTTCTGCCAAAACATCACCCACGCCTTGACGAAAAGCCACCTTTTCCATCATCTTTGCCATGGCTTCGTGGTTACCCCAGGTAAGTTGAATACCATCAAGATCCTTCTCAGTTACGATGCCCTTCTCATACCACTCCATAACCACGGCCATGCCTGACGCAAACTCAATGAGATCCAAGCCGAGCTGGTTTCCCATGTTATTCATCTTGAAAACGGAGGCAATATTGTCGTTGCCGCACACGGGCCCGAGCGGTGTAAAAGCGCCTTCCTCAATTTTGTTGCCCCATTCCCCGGCGTATGGCCCCTCCTTTACCTTGAATTTTTTGCCGCAGCCGATTGGGCATTTGAAGCAGGGTTTGTTGGAAATATAAAATTGCGGGGCGACATTCTTAGGGTTAAAGTTTTCAATACCCTCAAAGCCGCCCGTTTGCTGAAAGTTTCTAATTGCTAAAAAACCCGCTTTATCCGTTGCATAGGTTCCTGTTGAACCACCGTTCTTGCGGAAATGTTCATATTTATCAGATTTAGCGATACGCTGCTGAAATTCCTTGGCCAGTCGGTTAAATCCATCAGGATCAAAAAGCTGCACATCTTTTGTTCCTCGGATGGCCACGGCTTTCAAATTCTTGGATCCCATAACGGCTCCCATGCCGGTTCTGGATGCTGAGCGCTCCTCATGAATGATGTTGGCAATACTTACCAGGTTCTCACCGGCCTGCCCGATGGCAGCCACACGGACTCTTCTGTCACCAAGCTCCTCCTTGATCTGTGCTTCTGCCTCCCTGATATTCTTACCCCACAAGTGGCGTGCTGACTTGATCTCAATTTTGTCGTCATCGATCCAGAGATAGACCGGCTCCTGAGCCTTGCCCCCAATGACAATGTGATCAAATCCCGCCCTTTTCATGGCCGGGCCAAAATAACCACCAGCATTGGAATTGCCCATTATACCGGTCAGGGGTGACTTACCAGTCACATGAAATCTGGCTGGGCTGGGTGCTGACGTCCCCGAAAGAGGACCGCAGGAAAAGATCAATTTATTGTATGGCGAAAGAGGTTCGATCTCTGGACCCACTTCATCAAAAAGGATCTTTGCACTGATGCCTCTCCCCCCAACAAAATTTTTGCAGAGATGTTCATCCATCAAATGCCTTTCAATTGTGCTGTTGCTCAAATCTACACGCAATATAACTCCTGCCCATCCGTACATGTCTATCCCTCCAACAAAGCGTTAAGTGATAAAAAGGCTAAATTAAATATCCAGTTAGATGTAAAGATTTTTGTGGTTTCATAACTTCTCATTGTCTATCTGACCTGCAGACATGATGACAAAATTTGCTCTTTTGTAAAATTTTTCTAATCGCGGTTCGAAAATGATATTTACCATTTTTATTCCATCAGATTTAGCACGCTTAATAACCATATTGAGGAGATTTAAACCAATACCACGGCGTTGATAATCTGGATGAACAACAAGATCTCTTATATAGGCATCATCAATGCCATCACTCACTACATCCAGATATCCTACTAAATTATCGTCTTTAAAACACGCTACACAAAAGTAGGTATTGCCAAGTTTTTTCTTAAACTTTTCTACTCTGGCGTCCCAACCAACGGATTCTCGAAGACTGGCTACCTGCTCAGCTTTTAGATTGGGTGTGTACTCGTAACGAAATTCCATCCCTTTTCTCTCCCAACTACGGAAATTGTTACTAAGAGTTCAGTAGTATGTGAACATTTATATGCAAACATTAAACATAGATGTGTGATATAATTTGTTATTTAATAACGTTTAATACTGATACAATAAACTATTAATTGTAACATAAATTGCTGTATTGGTAAAGAGAAAGATAAGGTGTAAGCGTAAGGATGTGATACTCTAAAGATTAGGAAATTTAAAATGGGGAATGGTTGTAATTCGCCATTCCCCATCGGAGGAGAGAAAATGAAAAAGCTATCAAAAGGAAAGAGAATGAAGACTGGTATTTTTGTTGGGAATTATTTACATTTAAAAAACAGCATCTATCTCGTTTCCTGTTATTAATAAATTAAACGTTTAAAGCCTCGAATAGTTTTATTATGGTTTCTCAGAATTCCTCAGAAAGAGTCTGAGTCTTGTTTTTAATATGCTTGACAAAATCACAAAAATATAACAATTTAGAATTACAGGCTTTTCTTAATTTGCAAAGGATAACTATGGGTAAAGATGTAAATAGATTAATCATTGCTTTTATCAGTATTCTGCTTGCTTGTCTTTTGACAGGATGTTTTAATAAAGGATGGTTTAATAAAGCACCCAATACTGACAGACTCTATTTCGAACCACCCCCAAGTATTATTGGTGATTATACTGGAATGGTAGAGGTCAAGGGACTTAACTGGTCCTGGTTTAGATTGGGAGATAGGTTTGGCAACTATAGAAGCATAACAATAAAACCTTTCCAGAACTTGACATCAGTTAAAGATCAGAATGTTTCTGAAAGATTGTCTAAGGGGGTAATTAAATGGTTTGAAGATAATGGCATAGAGGTTTCAGACAATGGAGATATTATATGTGAAGGGGCTGTTGTAGAACTGCAACTTGAAAGAGCTTTTTTAAATAAGTATAATCCACTGTATGAAGAAAAGAATGATCTTTCACTGGAAGTCGAACTGGTTATTACAGGAAGAACTACTCATAATACAATCTCTAAAATCAGGCATGGTGTTACGGGATATGAGGTTGATATGCTTGTTAAACGATTGTTAGATGGATTGGTACAATATTTTGACTCGCACAAATAACTGTGCAGCCTGCTTTAAATCAAATGTCTTATTCAGTTAAAATATGTGGGATAACAAACAAAGAAGATGCATTAATGGTCTCAGAGGCTGGAGCAGACTGCCTGGGTGTTTTAGTTAATGTGCCAAGCTCTCCCCGTTCGTTAACAGTTAAAAAGGCTAAAGAGATATTCGCGTCTTCTAAATTGCCAGCTATACTTCTGACTTTTGACCTAAAATCGGATCAGGTGATTGATTTAGCAAGAGAATTAACTCCATTTGGAGTCCAACTAGCTGGCAATGAAAATGAAGAAGACGTAACAAATCTTAAGAAATTACTCGACTGTGAGATTTGGAAAACACTTCATATACCAGCAGAGGGAACAAGTAAGATAGAAATTCATAATGCATTAGATAAAATTAGAACTTTTACTGAAGCTGGCGCAGATAGAATCGTTCTTGATAGTTCTGTAAAGAAAGGAACTAAAATGCAGAAAGGGGGGACCGGACAGTCTTTTGACTGGTCCCTGGCAAGAGAAATAAATGATAAGGCAAAGACTTTTCTCTTCCTGGCAGGTGGCATTAAGCCAGATAATGTTAAGGATGCCCTTATCCAGGTTAACCCCGACGGTATTGATCTAAGCAGTGGAGTTGAAGAGTCTGTTGGGAAAAAGGATGAACGATTAGTGAGAAGTTTGATTGATGCTGTTAGAAGTGTAGAGTCAAAACTTTAATCTCTTAATGGTTAAGTTTGCATACTTTTAAAAATTGGAAAATTGGAATTATCAATTGAGGAATTGTGGATTTAGGAATTCAGGAATTAATGCAACCACCTTGACCCTTTGTTAAGAATGAATCCCTGAATCCCTAAATTCCTCACTGCATAGGTTTTGCCTTAAAAATGATTTGGAATGAATATATTGAGCAAAAAGTAAAATCAATGAATATTGACCAATATGAGATATACCTTGCAAAAGTAGAATCAACTTCTATAGAAGTTAAAGATCAGCAAGTTGACTGTTTCACTTCTTCGCATAGCAAAGGATTATCATTGAGAATTTTAAATGATAACAGATTAGGGTTTTCTTATTCCACAGAATTTACCAATGAAGCTTTTGATCAGGTCATTTCAAATGCAGTTTTGAGTGCAAGGAACTCTTCGACAGATGAATTATATAGTTTTCCTGAAGCATCAAAGCCACTTCCCAAACTAAAGCTATTTGATCAAAATATTGCATCTATCTCAAAAGAAGATAAAATAGATAAAGTGAAAAGTCTTGAGAGAGAAGCTACAACTTATGACAGAAGAATAAATAAGGTAAGAAAAGCAGCCTATCAAGAAAAAACAGCAAGTGAGTTTTTAATCAATTCTAACGGGTTTAATCTATCCCATCAGCGAACCTTTTTTTCTTGTTCTATCGAAGTCGTTGCTGAGGAAAAAGGAGATTCACAGATGGGATGGGATTTTGACTTCAGTTGTTTTTATCATGAATTAGATGTTGCTAAAGTAGGAAGATTAGCATCTTCAAGAGCTATAGGACAATTAGGGGCAAAACCCACTTCATCCTTCAGAGGTGCTGTTATCTTTGATAATAGTGTTGCCAGCCAGTTTTTAGGGGTTTTAGCACCTTCGTTTTTAGCAGAATCTGTGCAAAAAAATAAATCAATTTTAAAAGGGAAAATGGACAAGAAAATATTCTCTGATAAGATTGATGTTGTTGACGATGGTCTTTATCCAGGTGGAGTCGCAACAAAACCTTTTGACGGAGAAGGAGTCGTTAGGCAATCCACCACATTGGTTGAGGAAGGTATCCTTAGGAATTTTCTCTATGACACGTATTTTGCTAAAAAAGCGAAAACAAATTCCACTGGAAACAGTTCCAGGGGATCAATCAACTCCCCCCCAAGAGTTGGATATTCTAATCTATATATAAAAAATGGTGAAGAGAATCCTGACGCTCTTCTTTCTTATGTGGACAACAAAGGTCTTTTTGTCAATGAAGTAATGGGGATTCATACTTCTAATCCTATCTCAGGAGATTTCTCAGTAGGGGTCAATGGCTTTCTAATCAAAAATGGTAAAAAAACGACTCCAGTCAATGGTATAGCCATTGCGGGAAATGTCATGACACTTTTTAATCGTGTCGTTGCTGTGGGAAGCGATCTTCGCTTTTACGGTCATACAGGATCTCCCAGTGTTATGATTGAAGAAATGGACATAAGTGGAAACTGAATGCTTTTTGGACGCAGATAAACGCAGATTGTCAAGATTTTAAACCAAAAAGCATGAAAAATTATCAGTTGATATTCAGCAGCGTTTATCTGTGAGAATCTGCGTCCTATATTAATTAAAATCTTTAAGGAGAGATTGAAAGTGCTGGGTGCTATTGTTAAAAAAGTGGTTGGAACAAATAATGACAGAGTATTGAAAAAGCTGCGTCCCCTGGTAGACAAGATTAACAATCTGGAATCAACAACAAAAACACTTAAAGAGCATGAGCTTAAGGCGAAAACCGAAGAATTCAGGCAGAGAATAAAAAACGGAGAATCATTAGATGAACTATTACCCGAAGCCTATGCTGTTGTTCGTGAAGTAGCACTCAGGACATTAGATATGCGGCATTTTGACTGTCAAATGATAGGTGGAATAGTTCTTCACCAGGGTAAGATAACCGAAATGGCAACAGGAGAAGGAAAAACTCTGGTAGCGACGCTCCCTGCTTATCTTAATGCCTTGACGGGCAAAGGTGTTCACATCGTTACTGTAAATGATTATTTGGCCAGGAGAGACAGAGATTGGATGGGTGTCATCTACGAATTCCTGGGATTAACCGTTGATGTAATTTATCACGATATTGATCCTATTGCCAGGAAGAAGGCTTATGAAGCAGATATTACTTATGGAACCAATACGGAATTTGGTTTTGATTATCTCAGGGATAACATGGCGATCAGGGAGCAAGATCAGGGACAGAAATTTCACAACTATGCTATTGTTGATGAAGTAGATAGCATCCTTATTGATGAAGCAAGAACCCCTTTAATCATTTCTGGCCCAGTAGAATACTCTACCAATCAATTTAAAGAGCTTAAGTCTCCTGTACATGGAATTGTGCAAAGTCAAACAGGACTGGTTAATAAACTTCTTGCTCAGGCAGATAATTTATTTGAAGAAGAGAAAGATTATGAAGGTTCAATCAAACTACTACAGGCTAAGCGAGGTGCACCAAAGAGCAAGCGCTTCTTAAAAATGATAAAAAAGGGCAAATACAAGAAGCTTGTTGAACGAGTAGAACTGGATTACTTAAGAGATAAGCGACTGGGGGAGTTAGATGAAGAACTTTACTTTAGCATAGATGAAAAATCACATGTTGTTGACCTAACAGAAAAGGGAAGAGAAACATTATCACCGCAGGATCCAAATCTTTTTGTCTTGCCAGATCTTAGCGTTATCGATGAAGATCCAGACATGAGTGATGAGGATAGACAGAAAAAGAGAAGAAAACTGGAAAATGAATTTTATGATAAGGGGGAAAAAATACAGAACATCTCTCAACTTCTCAAAGCATATTCTCTCTTTGAAAAGGATGTAGACTATGTGGTGAGTGATGGCCAGGTATTGATTGTAGATGAGTTTACCGGAAGGTTGATGCCAGGAAGACGTTACAGTGATGGTTTGCACCAGGCTTTAGAAGCCAAGGAGGGGGTCACCATTGAAGGTGAAACCCAGACACTCGCTACTGTTACGATTCAGAATTACTTTCGTCTCTATGAAAAGCTGGCTGGAATGACAGGGACTGCCGAGACAGAGGCACCAGAGTTCATGAAAATCTACAAGTTGGATGTTGTCGTTATTCCTACTAATGAACCGGTTAGAAGGTTGAATTATCCGGATGCAATTTATCAAACCAAAAAGGAGAAATATAGAGCAATCATTGATGAAATAAAGGAGATGCATGAAAAAGGCAGGCCAGTACTTGTGGGTACTGTCTCAGTTGAAGTATCCGAGTTGTTAAGCAGAATGCTTCCCAAAACGATCAAGCATTCTGTTCTTAATGCCAAGCGGAATAAAGAAGAAGCAGAGATTGTAGCAAGAGCTGGTTTGGGAAAGGCAGTTACCATAGCAACCAATATGGCCGGAAGAGGTACCGATATAAAACTTGGCCCTGGCGTCATTAAATGCAAGCAATGTTGTGTCATTTGCGAAATAGTAAAAACCAAAGGGTGTTCTGCCTGTCCGGATCCTGACAAAAAGGGAAGGCAAATGACGGAGTGCAATGATAATATGCCCTGTGGTTTGCATATTACAGGAACAGAAAGACATGAATCAAGGAGAATTGACAGGCAGTTAAGAGGACGTTGTGCGAGGCAGGGAGATCCTGGCTCTTCCCGATTTTATCTTTCACTGGAAGATGATCTTCTTAGAATCTTCGGTTCTGAGAGAATCTCATCTATAATGGAACGATTGCATATGGAAGAGGGGGAACGCATTGAACATAAATTACTGACTTCAGCAATAGAAAGGGCTCAAGCAAGAGTTGAAGCACGGAACTTTGATGTGAGAAAGCACCTCCTGGAGTACGATGATGTGATGAATAAACAGAGGGAGGTGATTTATGAACAACGAAACAAAGTCCTAAGCGAAGAGAGTTTAAAAGAAGAAGTTTCAACTGCAATTGTGGAGCTGGCGGAAGGGATAGCTTTAAGATACGCAGAGGACAAAGTTCTTCCCAGTGAATGGGATATTAAAGGATTAAAGGATTCTGTATTAAAACAATTTTCTTTCCCCTTATATCTCCCTCCTGACAAGACAGAAGATTTAACTTATGAAAAATTGAGTGATCTTATTACTGATCAGGCTAAGGAGATTTATAAAAGGAAAGAAACTGAGTTTGGTGACGATGCCATAAGACAGCTGGAAAAGATGATCTATATTCGAATAGTTGACAACTTATGGAAAGAGCATCTGCTCAATATGGATCACATGAAAGAAGGGATCGGACTTAGAGGTTATGCGCAGCGAGATCCTTTGAGGGAATATCAGAAAGAAGGATACGATATGTTCTTAGACCTGGTTGGACGGATAAATTCTGAAGCTATCGAGAAATTATTTATGGTCCAGCTGGCCAAAGAACATATTCTGAAGCAACAAGAACCGTCACCTTCTCAGCAATTTGTTTTGAGTCGTGGTGAAGGAGCAGAGCAACCAAAGGGGCAAACAGTTAAGAGGGAAGGTAAAAAAACCGGAAGGAACGACCCCTGCCCCTGTGGAAGTGGGAAAAAATACAAAAAATGTTGCGGTAGATGAAAAAATTAGAAATCCGAAACACGAAAACCGAAACAAACACGAATGACCAAAATTCAAATGACAAAAAAAGTGTTTTCGTATTTGAAAATTCTAATATTGAATTTCGCTTATTTGGAATACTCCAGTTCCTGGATCCCTGCTCCCCGATCAGAGTCGAGGACAAGTTTTGCAGGGATG
>CBDTTR010000067.1:0-9042 GCA_965363405.1 uncultured bacterium
AGGACTCCACTGGTAGTATAGCTCTATGATTTCTTGACCTACAGGTGATTGACTAAGAACCTCGTCGCGAAAAGCCCTTACTAGCTCAACTTCCTCAGAATACTCGCCGTAGATTTCATGGTAAAGGCAACCAATGTATTTATGAACACATCTAGTAAAAGAATCACAAACCTCATCTTCACCACAACAAACATCCCCACAGCATACTACCCCTAAATAACAACAAAAATCCCCACAGCAGTGTTCACCAGAGTCACAACAAACATCCCCACATTCCGTAGTACCAGGTGGACAGATAACTCCACACTCACATTCGAGTGTGAAAGAAATTTCATCCACAGAACCGCCATAAAACATTTCGGTATCCTTAATACCATGCCCGGTCATGGTATATTCTCCATAGGTTCCAGTAACAGTTACTTTCTGAATGTGCATGCTGACTGTGAAATTTCCCTGGCTGTCATGAGTTCCTTCCTTCGTGAATGGATTTTCGTACTCGAATGTGCAGGTAGGGGGCTGGTCATGATGTAACATAGTCCACAGCCCGAAATTATATTCAGCAGTCAGGTTCCCGCTCTCACTCAGTGTTATTGTTAGCGGGACTGTTGTCTCACAGTAACCGCTCCCATGTGAATCATAAGGCTTTGATACAACTTTCATGTCACCGGTACAAACCTTGGGGAAGCTAAACGCTGCGAGGGTCTCTATGTCTGGATCAAATACGGAATCTTCCGTTGCTTTGCAGTTATCTGCTGAAACTGGGCATAAAAAGATTACTATAAAAACAAGTGACACACAAAGATGTACTAAAGAAAAATGTGTCCTCTTCATTCTCATATCCTCCTTAAATATTTGGTTTTATCAATGGCTTTTATGTTCATGTTGAGAGCTTTATTCTATTGGTTTCTGTCTGGTTTCCTGGCCAGCAAACAATTTATACCACGATTGGAGATGTTGTCAAATTTAATAATTTTATATTCTCTTAAGCGTTTCTGAAAACCTTTTAATTGCCCTCAATTCCAGTTTTTATCTCATCCAGTATCAATTTCCCCTACACCCTGTCCCCTGACCCCTATCATTAATGATTTCCCCTAATCAACGGCAAAACCCCATCTATCATTTCCTTTACTTCTTTCTTAAATTCTTTATGGAATGGGGTCGGACCAAGCTAACTAATTGATATAACAATATAAAAATGTTAAAAAGGGGAGATTTTAGGGCTTAGCACCACTTTTTTGATGGTAAAAAGACAACTTTAAGCAGGAACTTAGGGAGGAACGGAGTTCTTACAATGGTGTTTTTGGTCCTAAAAAGGACACTTTAAGGCCGGAAAACACCTATTTTTGAAATGTTTATCCTGAAAATTCAATATGATAGCTTGGTCCGACCCCAATAGCAATAATAACCACCGAAACATTTGGTAAAAAGGAAATTGCCTCCTTTTAATTTACAATAACACTTTTCAACCCAATTCGTAAGTGATTTTTTAGATCCCTAAATTTTATATCCTCCTATGCGTTTCCGCAAATCTTTAAAGATTACAAAATCAAAACAATTTGTAATATTTCCTCATTGCTATTATAATCCAGCACAGACATTACATTCTATAATTCATGAGGAGACTATTATGCAATTTGTTATCAAGCTATTAATCAGTATCACCATCATTGTCTTTTGCACTCAGATAGGTCGCAAGTTTCCTACCCTGGGGGGACTCATTGCCACCATGCCTTTGACTGGTGTAATTGTCCTCGTCTGGCTATATTCAGACAACCCCGGAAACTTCAGCCTAATGGAGGGCTATACAAAAGGTGCCCTGTGGGGCATTGCACCTACAATTTTATTTTTCATCGCTGTTTATGTATGTTTTTATAAGCATTTCTCACTTTCGTTCGCACTTTCTGCAGGCTTTAGTGTATGGTTTCTCGGAGCCCTCGTACATCAATGGTTTTTACATTAAAAACTAAATTTTGCATTAAATGTAAGATATCAGATTAATTATTTAATTTACTTTTACATCAAAATCCGTTTTAATGAGCTGCAATTCTGTAGCACAAATTTTTTCATAGCTGACTCCCAATTAACAATAAAGGAAGTTAACCAAGAATAAAGCTTTTTAACCTAATAATTGCTTTTAAGTCATTATGCAATTGCATTATAGGATCATCCAATATCATGACCAAGCTGAAAATCATCAACTGGTACATATTTAAGGAGTTATTAGGCACCTTTCTCATCAGTCTTTTGACTTTCAGTGTTATTATGCTGATGGGTAGAACGTTGAAACTGGCTGACCTTTTAGTAAACAAAGGTTTGAGCTTTTTCGACGTCTTGCGACTTCTGACATACATCCTTATCCCTTTCTATGGATATATTATCCCTATGTCTCTCCTCCTTACTGTCCTTCTGGGATTGGGAAGATTATCAGCAGACAATGAGATTGTAGCACTTAAAACATCCGGCATTAGCCTCTACCAAATTGTCCTTCCCATAGGGGTTTTTTCATCCATAGCCTTTTTACTAACAACCCTTATCACTATCTATGCTTACCCCTGGGGTTTTAAATCCTTAAGAAACCTTGCCTTTGAAATCGCCAAGACCCGATCAGAGATAGGAATTCAAGAAAGAATTTTCAATGATGATTTTGATGGAATGGTCATTTATGTTGATAAGACATCCGTTAAGGGAGGAAGGATGCAGGGAGTGTTCATTTCTGACAAGCGCGACCCTCGCTTATCTACTACCATCATAGCAAAAGAAGGTTATATCACATCTGATCCTGAATCGATGTTGGTAAATCTTAGGTTATTAGATGGAACTTTTCAGCGTGTTGGAGATGACATGCAATCATATCAAATTGGTAGCTTCAATACCTATGATATCAATCTTGACCTCAAGACTGCTCTGGCTGATGTAAAAAGAAAGAAAAAGAAGCATAGAGAGATGACGTTAACAGAACTGAAAGAAGCCATAGACACCACATCTGAAGAAAATCCAAAACTTAATGAAATCAAAATAGAATATTATAAAAAATTTACGATACCTTTTGTTTGTTTTGTTATGGGGCTGCTTGGAGTCCCGCTTGGGATAAGAAAGATAAAAGGCGGGAGATCATACGGTTTTGTTGTCAGCCTTGCTATCCTTCTGTTTTACTATATCCTTATGATAATCGCCGAGTCATTTGGGGAAAGCGGGAAGATACCCCCTCTCATTGCCATGTGGATGCCAAATATCTTTATGGGTGCTTTTGGAATATATTTATTCATCCATGCAGCCAGAGAATCAACCCCTACTATTGTTGTCTGGTATAATCGTTTAATCGCAAACAGTTATCATTTCATAAAAAGGATTTCCTTAAAATTCAATTGACCCTTTGAAGATATGCAGTGAGGTAATTCCGGTACTGGTATTTTTCTTGTTTGAAAAAGGTAATTATAGATATAAATGAAGATTGAATCACCAACCATAAATGGTGTTCGAAATGCTCTTTGCATTTATCCATGGAAACTCGGGATAAGTGTAACCAATTGGTTGCCTCCCCTTGGTCTAGAGTATATTTCTGCATCAATCGAAAAAACTGGGATCCATACAGACATTGTCGATATGCGGTTTGAAAACAATCCTGCTCCTTTAGCAAAGTACGCAGCAGAAGCTATATGCATCAGTGCAAACTGGGAAGATCAGATAAATATTCTACCCTGGTTAACAAAACACTTTCAAAATGATCAATTAATCATCGTTGGAGGTAGAGCAGCTTCGCTTAATACTGAAGAGGTTCTGCAAAATTGTTCTCAAGTTAATGTTATCATTAGAGGAGATGGGGAACAAATCATAACTGAAATCTTTTCCGGGAAACCATTGGAAGAAATTACAGGACTTTCTTACAGGAAAGATGGAAAGATTGTTCATAATCCCAACCGTCATTTTGATACAATTCCTGAAGATATTTGCCCCGATAGAATTAAGAGAAAACATCCTTATCATATTCGTATGGGAAGGTTCAATACAGGAATTCCTCTTGATCTGCTCTCCTCTTCAAGAGGCTGCCCCTTTAACTGTAAATTTTGCACATTTAGCAGGAATCCAGTGGGTGAAAAAAGGCAGTGGGTTGGAAGGTCTCCTCAATCCGTTGTTAGAGAACTTCACAGTATTGAAGCAAAATACATTCTATTTACTGATGATCATTTTGCTGCTGATATAAATAGAGTAGAGACAATCTGTGATCTTATTCTCCAAAATAATGTGCAAAAAATTTTTGGAGTAGCTCTTAGAATTGAGGTTGCTTTTCACGAGGAAGTTTTGAAGAAGATGTTCAAGGCAGGCTTTAGATTCCTTTCTCTGGGAATAGAATCAACCAAAGACAAAACACTATTGGAGATGGGAAAGGGATTTGACACAACCAAAGTCAGGGAAGCTTGCAAATTATTAAGGAAATATCCTTTTATTCTCGTTGGTTATTTTTTAATCGGGAATATAGGCGAGGATGAAAAAGACATGTTAAAAATAACAGATTTCTCCAATGAGCTTGGGCTGGATTTCATCTATCCAAGCTATCTTAAGATAGAAAAATACTCGCAGCTTGAGGAATTGCTTAACAGATCATCAGTTTATTATGCGGATAAGAAGGGGTTTATTTGCTCAAAGAGGTATTCCCGTGACCACTTGAAATCAATTCGCCGTCGCATTCACAAAAGATTTTACACTATTCCTAAATTTATCACGATTGCGAGTAAGGTATTTCAGAACCATTTCTTTAGTTGGCAAGACGCTCTAAAGATGTCATTTTTTGCTTGGAGAAGTAATAGAGATAGAATGAAGAGGATAAAACAGCAACACCAATCAAAGGTTGATCATTAGTAGAGCAAAACCTGTATAATGTGCCCTAATGAGCATACTCAAGTTTTGTCAAACAATACTGTACTCCTGGGGCAACTGCTTCAATAAGCTCTTTGGTGAAAGAGAAGGAGTTATCTTTTTGTGAAGGCATTTGGCTACTACACCCTGGCTATAATTTTCAGGATAACAATTTTTTTAGCTAACCTTTTACCAGAGAGGGTTGTTTATGGCTTTTTCAGTAAGCTTTCATCCCTTTTTATACGTTCCAGCAGGCGATATAGAAGAAGAATCAAAAAAAATCTAAAGATTGCTTTTGGCCCGTCTTGTGACAATCAATATATAGAAAATATTACAAGAAATCTGACAAAAAATATAGGGCTCAGTTGTGCTGAAACCCTCCTTTCTGGAACAAAAAACAAGAATAACATCCTTGAGAGGATAAGTGTCCATGGAACCGAAAACCTGGATAATGCCCTTTCTCATGGAAAAGGAGTTATAGCAGTTAGCGCCCATCTGGGAAACTTCACCCTGATAGGTATTAAAATGCTGAGAGAGGGTTATCCTTTTACTACGCTGGTAAAGGAATCTAAACGCCAGGGAATAGCAAGGGGCATTCGCAAAATCCAAAAAGAACAAGATGGTCGTTTCATTTATCTGGCCCCCTGGTCAAAAGCAGTTCGTCAAATCCTTAGCTCCCTCAGAAAGAATGAAATTGTGTGCCTTATTGCTGACGAGAAAAGGAAACACACAGGAATTAACGTGGATTTTTTTGGAGAGCCGGCTTTGACAGCAACAGGTCCGGCCCTACTCTCTTTAAGAACAGGAGCCCCTATTGTACCAATCTTTATTGTGCGTAAGGAAAACCACTCTCATCATATTTTTATTGAACCTCAACTTAAATACAATCTCAATGGCAACACCACTGAGGATACCTACACCATAACCACTGCTTATACGATAGTTATTGAGAAATATATCAGAATGTACCCAGACCAATGGTTCTGGATTAATAATCGATGGAAGAAGAGAAAGACCCGTCAGAAAGTTTGAACATAGCAAAAATATGGCTGAGATGAAGGTATCAATAATAGGCGCTGGTAGAAAGAGAAATGGTATAGGGGAATATATCGGGAAATATTTCCAAAAAAATGGTGCGACTGTCACATCGGTGCTGGGAACAACAGAAAAAACATCCCATATAGCTTCATCTGCTCTAAAGCAATATGGAATTGATGCCACTCCCTATACGGACTTCTACAAAATGGTAGAAAAAGAAAGTCCCGATACAATTGCCATTGCTTCTCCTTACCCAACCCATTATGAATATATTCTTAAATCCATTGATGCAGGATTGAACATTTTTTGCGAAAAACCATTTATCTGGCACGAAAAAGGTAATATGCGAGAACTGCTTGAAAATCTTTTTGAAATGGCTGAGAGCAAGAATCTAAAAATCGCCATGAATTCTCAATGGCCTTTTTCAATACCATATTATGAAGAACTCTGTGGATCAATCAATATCCAGGGAATTGATACCTTTTCCATTGGCCTGTCTCCCAAGTTTGGTGGAAGAGATATGATTTTAGATTCTGTTCCACACGCCTTGAGTTTTCTGTATTGCACATTGGGCAATGGAGAAATCCTTAATCTGAACTTTGAGCACTATGGAGAGAAAATGATAATAAAGTTTGACTACAACTCTAACATCAATGCTTGTAAAGTGTTGATAAGTTTGATAAGAAAAGAGCACCAGCCTCGTGAGTTTTCATTTGGATTCAATGGAAGCATTGTGAATCGCTCCCTGGACATTGAAACTTATGACATCTACTTTAATTATGCAAATAAATCCCTGAAAATAATCGATCCTCTTGATCTATCCGTGCAGGATTTTATTTCGGCGTTCAGGGAAAAGCGGGAACCGCTCATAGGAAAATCTCACATCGTCTCTAATATGACTCTGTTAGAAACAATTTATGATAGTTGTGAAATGTGAAGGTATTACATGGATAAACTGAAGCACAAAGAATATGATTTCAGTTCTAAACTGAGGCAAAGTTCGACCATAGAAAGACTTAAGGAGTATATTGCATGGCAGCGAAAGTCTGGGTCCGACGATGACAGTAACGCACTGCCCAATTTTGCCCCTGTATCTATAAATCTGGATCTCACATCTGCCTGCAACTTTTCCTGCCCGCACTGTGTCGATTCAAAAATTATAAATACAGGGAAATACCTGGAGATAGAAGACATAAAACGCACGGTAGAAATTTTACAGTCCCACGGGCTTTTATCCATTATCCTGCTCGGAGGAGGCGAACCTACTATTCACAAAGACTTTGGGAAAATTGTTAGTTTCATTAAAAGCAGAGGGTTACAGCTTGGCATCGTAACAAATGGGTCAAGACTTTTGCAGATCGCAAATATAGTAGATTTATTGGGAAAAGAAGACTGGTTAAGAATTTCCATAGATGCCGGAAGTGAAGAAACCTTTGTTAAGTCTCACAGGCCAAAAACTGATGTGACTCTATATGACATATTGCAAAAAGCTCGGGACATAAAACTGCGCAATCCCCTTATTACACTGGGTTACTCTTTTGTCATTGTATGGGAAGGGATAGAGATAAATGGACATGAGCTATGCCATAACGTTGCTGAGATGGCTGTAGCAGCGAAATTGGCGTGTGAGTATTCTTTTGACTATATTTCCTTTAAACCTTGCCTTATAAGGCTTCAGGACTCTCAAAGGGAATCTCTTCTGGATAAATCAGATAAAAGAAGAGAAGAGAGAATTATAGAAGATATCAAAAACAACTTGCAAAAGGCAAAAGGCGCAACAGACGGTAAGATAAAAGTACTTGAAAGTGTGAACTTAAGAGCAATGTTAGAAAATGAGCTCTATGAGTTGAAAAGACAACCCAAAAGATGCCATATGCAGTTCTTCAACACGGTGGTTACCCCTTCAGGGATTTTTCACTGTCCGGCATTCAGGGGAGTCGACAAAGCTAAAATTGCAGAGTTTAATGGCTATACGGAAAAAAACAAATTTGATGAAACTCTACAGACGTTAGCCCATTCTATTTCAACCTTTGACGCCGAGAAGGAATGTAATGTCGTTGCATGTTTCTATCACCATGTAAACTGGTGGCTGGAAAAATTTATACATTCAGACAAAAACGTTAATGGAATAGAAAAAGTAGAGGATGACAATTTCTTTTTATAATCGTACACCATGCGTTTTAAAAAAATATGCGTTATACATCTTAATCAAATTGGGGATTTGATTTTCTCTCTCCCTCTATTAAAGGCATTAAGAGAAAACTTCCCCGATGCATCCATCCATTCCGTTGTCAAACCATATCTGGAAGAGCTGCTTTCAGGCTCTCCTTATGTGGACAGGATTATATTAAGGGAAAGAGGTCTTAAAGCTCAGCTTGGACTCTTAAAAAATATTCGAAAAAACAGGTATGATTTATTGATATCCCTTTCCACTTCCGAGGAATGTCTGACGTTAACCGCATTCAGCAAGGCAAGAGTTAAGGCCGGTTTTTCTCGCTTTCCCTGGAATGTGTGTCTTGATGCAAAAGATACAATTGAGGGACATAACAGTTGGCACAATAACTTAAAGCTTTTAAAACGGCTGAATGTCAATGTAAACAAGAATGATTATGTCGGACTTCTTAGCCTGGATAAGAATGAATGTAACCTCAGTCTTCCAGATAAATTTGTCATTATTTCTCCCGGGGCATCCCGGAGAAGGTTTGCAAAGACCTGGGGAGAAGGGAAATTTGCAGAGTTGATGCTTTCACTCAAGAAAAAATATGATCTGATTCCTGTACTTGTCGGTGGCAAAGACAATCTGGAATATAATAGAACCATAATAAGGAAAGTAAAAGAAAACGGTCGGGGTAAGGATATGGATATAGTGAATGCAACAGGTACAGGCCTGCGCGAATTATGTTCAATGCTAAAAGATGCCAGCTTATTTGTTGGCATTGACTCAGGGATCATGCACCTTGCATCATCTCTTGATATCCCAGTAGTAGGTATTTTTGGACCAACCGATCCATTTTATGTAGGCCCACAAAACGACAGGAGTATTGTGGTTAGAGAAGAAGAGATGAAATGCGTTCCCTGCTATTTAAAGACCTGTAATCACAGGGACTGCATGAAAAAGCTTACTGTAGATAAAGTGCTTCATGCCTGCGA
>CBDTTR010000068.1:0-9041 GCA_965363405.1 uncultured bacterium
ACGTTTAACTAACAGGATTTCCTTCTTTATCCCAACCTCTTATCTGATAGTACTCATCAAGCATGATATCAAGACCCTCAACCTTCTTTCCTTCAGCCATTCCTTCCGGCAGAGGCTCGTTCAGCAACCTGGGAGGGAGGGTGTCATCCTTCCTGCTGAACCCTTCCCGGACATTAAACTTGCGTTCCAGGGTGATAACCCTTCGGGCTATTTCCCTTAAGCTCTCTTCTGTATATTGTTCACCAACCACAGCAGTAATCAATGGGGGAACCAATTCAATGGGTACAAAGTTGAAGGTACAGAGACAGGACAAATCATAAATGGCTGCATTCTCGGACATCTCAACCGCCCTTTGTGCTTTGCCCTCATGGGTATACAAATCCACATCCGGCATGAAAAACTCGACAATCATATAACCTCCTCTGCCGTGCTCTCCTCCCCTGGGTGCGATTGCATATGATAATCCCTGCCCCCATACAGCTCTCGGGTCATAGGCGGCAAGCTCAAGGCCCTTCACATGCATGGCAAATGCTTCCGTTCCCGGCATCTCCTTTGAGAGACGGGCAACCCCTTGTGCCAAACGCTCACCAATCCCTTCCTTTTTCCCGATCATTTCTATTAGAGAAAGCACCAGCTCGTCATTCCCCCAGGTAAGGGGAAGTCCTCCGGTGTCAGCATCTTTTAAAAACCCTTTCTCGTAACACTCCATGGCGAATCCGATGACATTGCCTGCAGAAATGGTATCCATGCCGTATTCATCACAGAGGAAGTTAGCTGAAATAATAGTATCAAGGTCACTTATCATAAGGTTAGAACCGAACATAACCGTGGATTCATATTCCGGCCCCTCGGACATGGTCCCTGCAAACCTGCCGCTTTTTATCTCGGAAATGAGGGAGCATCCTACCGGGCATGAGGCGCAGGCAAGACTTTTCACTCTGTTTTTTTCAGTTATCGCGCTCCCGGCTATTTCTTCGGCTGCCTCAAAGATACCGGTCTGAAAATTTCTGGTTGGAAGCCCTCCCATAGCATTAACAACACTTATCAGTCCAGCCGTACCATTCATCTGCATGCCGACCAAACTGGGGTTTTCATTCTGATCATCCCTGATTTTCTTAATAACATCTTTCATGGCCTGCTTGTCAGCAATGGGAGGCTTGATGTTGCCGGATACTGCAATGGCCTTTAAGTTTTTGGACCCCATAACCGTACCCACTCCACCACGGCTGGCAGTACGTGTTTCTGACACAACAGCAGCATAGAGCACATGGTTTTCACCGGCAGGACCGATGCAGGCTACACGACACTTATCTCCCACTTTTTCTTTTACCGCTGCCTCAGTTTCTGAAGTCTTAAGTCCCCATAAGTCTTCAGCGGAATTGAAGGATACCCCTTCCGGGGTAATATGAATCCAAACCTTGTCCTCTGCTTTCCCATTGACAACCAACCCGTCAAAACCGGTTCCATTAAAGGCATTGGGAAAAGATCCTCCCATGCTGGCTGTATTAACAGTGTTGCTGAGCGGGGACTTGGTTATAAAATTGATCCTCGAGCTTCCAGGGGTATTGGTTCCGTTAATTGGGCCAGTGAAAATAATGAGATGGTTTTGGGGAGATAGTGGGTCAACTTTTCCCTCCTGAAGGTCGAACAGCAATTTCGTACCAATACCCCTTCCGCCCAGATAGTCTGAAGCGATCTGGTCAGGCAGTTCATTTATCTCCCAGCTTTTGTCAGATAGGTTAACCATCAGATAACGTCCGTGGTATCCACCTTTTTTCATAATTTAAACTCCTTTTGAAATAGATTGCCTGGAAAATTATTTTTTGGCAAATGTTTCGTGACCATAGGGTTGGTAATTACTAATAGAGTGTCTATGGGTACTTGATGTTGGGTAACTTTTCAGCTTTTTAAAAAAAATCAAACTTGCGAATCTGTTTTGAACCGCAGAACATCGAATAAGGAATTATGAATGGAGAAGTAAATAATAAAGTAAAAACCTTCATCATTCTAAATTCCCTGTTCGACATTCGATATTCAAATGATGTTCCTTCGAAACAGCAATATCTGATTCTTTTAATGAAAACAACCAAATTTTCAAAGCGCTAGATTACTATGATGTTGAATACTGGATATTTTTTATTCCTCCGTCATTCAGCATACAGTAGCTTATGCACCCTCTCTATTTCTTTCTCCCGAAATATTCGTCCCACTTCCTGTCTACAATCTCAAAGGCCTCTGGTGCCCTTTCTTCCATTACGGTGCGAAGGTCTGGAGCCCAGGAATCCGGTCCTCCTTCGCTGGGAAGCTGTCTGGTTGCGTCAATGATGATTTTACTGCTCATGAACGGTTCTTTTAGACTGGGATCAATGGGCATGTGGATAGAGTGACTTATCATGAGGCTTGCAGGCACAGGCTGCCAGCGGGTTCCCATTGCATGAAGCACCCGGGGGATGTTAGAAGGCTCGATGTCTTTATCAACAATGACCACCATCTTTTTGCTAAAGCCGATCATTCGATATCCCAAAATCATCATTCCTGCTTCAATCCCTTCACCCGGAAACTTCTTATCGATGCTTGCAATCACCATGGTTGCCGTCTCAGTTGGGGTGTAGAGCTTAATCAGGTTTGGCATGAGCTTCTTCATTCGGATAAGATTACCTACATCCCAGGGCATGGTGAAGTGGCCAGCACCCAATCCTGTATAGATATTGTAGACCCAGGGATCCTTTCTGTGAGTGATCGCCTTGACATCCAGATAAAAGGTGTTGGTTTTATTGCCCAGGTAGCCGAACATCTCTCCATATGGTCCTTCCTCTTCAACCTCCATGGGAATCTCGCCTTCGATGATGAATTCAGCATGGGCGGGCACCATAAGGTCGCTGGTTTCAGCCTTAACCAGTTCAACCGGTTTCCCACGGAATCCACCTGCGAGGGCAAATTCATCAACTCCCTGGTCAGCCAGACGGGTACTGCTCATCATCCATGAAATGGGGTCGATACCCACGGCAACGGCAACTTTCACCTTGTCCTGGTCCCTTTCAGCCGCTTTCATCATCATGGCATAGGCATGGCTTTGATTGGTAAAACACGCTCCCGTCTTGTGGTTTCCCTTTACCTGCATGCGATAGGTGCCTAGATTTTTCCCCAGTTCCGGGTCTTGCATAACAAAACTTCCTGCGCTGATGTATTGACCTGCATCCAGGGCATTGTTCTTAATCCAGGGAAATTTCATAAGGTCGGCATCTTTCCCCTTAAGAATCACTTCTTTGCAGGGGGCTTTCTCTTTGCTGACCACCTTGGGTTCAATTTTCTTCCACGTTCCGTCTGGTTGTAAATAGCTCTCTATCTTCTCAGCAGTGGCATTATACATGTCGAGTTGGACATCTGTGATTGGTTCCACTCCAAAACATTGAGCTACCGTATCATAACCATTGTAGATATTTCCCACCACAGGGGTTTCAAACCACTTCCCATTAATCTTTGTCTTTTCGATGAGAATAGCTGGTGCCTTATCCTTCATACGGTCCAGCATCTTAAACATGAGAGCAGTTGATTCATATTTATCCTGGTCTATCTCCTTTATTCGAATGAGTTTATCCCTCTTTTCCAGATCAAAAACATAATCTCTCAGTGAATCATAAGGTCCCATAATAATCCTCCTTTTCAAAGTATTTGATGAAATTAACTCTGGTTAGATTAAACAATCTGTTTGCAAGGTTATTCCTTCCTTCGGAAGGGAATATGAGTGTCTAACACTTTGTTTTGGTTGTATAAATCGGTGTTATATAGCAGACGAATTTAGATATGTCAATACATAAATGGGTTTGTTCTGGGAGTTGGTTCAGGTTGAAAGGAAATTGTTTAGAAACACAACTTCCTCTAAACTTTTTCTGCTTTTTTTGACACCTTCTTCTGCTGGATGTCCCAGAGCAATAACTGCCATTAATTCAAGATTTTCTGGTGCATTTAATACTTTTGAGACTTCATCTTTATTTTTTAAGATTTCTCCTAACCAGACTCCCCCCAGACCCAGGGCGTGGATTGCGAGTAGCATGTTTTGAATACAAGCACCTATGGCCTGTACATCTTTTGTGCGATCATAACTTAAGCTTATATCCAGGAATACAGCAATTAAGACTGGTGCCCCTTCAATGATAGGAGAATAGCGGGTAAGAGGAGCAAAAGATGTCTTTATGTAATGATCTTTTATGATGGCAATTTTCCAGGGCTGGTTGTTCAATCCTGAGGGTGCCCAGGTTCCTGCTTCGATAATCTGGTTCAAGTGCTCATCTTCAATTGCTTTGGATGTGAATTTTCTGATGCTTCTACGTGTCTTAATCAGGTTTAGCATGGTGTAACTCCTTTCACATCTTAATCACTTCACTCTCTATGAGTGGAGGAAAGTCCTTTTATCACTGGTAAGTTAGTACGAGACGCTTAAACGATTCAGCATAACTGAATGGTTTACCCTCTGCAAGTTTTGAGCTCATCAGCTTTATCTTTTCAGGCCAATCAGGAATACGTTCAAGTTGACTCTTGTGCTTCTCCAATGCCTCAAGTTTCTTTTCCATGACATCCGTTATATCTACCACATAATCTGGAGTATGGGGGAAGGTGAAATACAGTTCCAGAGGTGCATGTGCATGTAGTTCCACTTCCAAAAAGGCTGGGAGGAAAAGATGATCGCGGGCTACTACCACCGCATCTACGGTGGCGAAACCAACTGCTCGGTGGTCGGGGTGAATCTGATAAGGTCTCCATGGATCATGAGTGATGATGATTTCGGGTTGGAACTTTCTGATAAGAAGGGCGATTTCATTGCGAAAACTGGCATTATGCTCCAGTCCTCCATCGACGTGTCTTAAAAAAGTAATGTCTTTAACCCCCAGTACACTTGCTGCTTCTCTCTGTTCTTTTTCTCTTGTCTCTGCTAATTGAAAGGGGGTTATGCTGGTGTCTTTTGTTCCTTTATCCCCTGTCGTGCACACCACGTATCGCACCTGACAGCCTTTGGCTATCCATTTGATCAAGGTACCGGCAGACGATAATTCAGCATCATCGGGGTGGGCCACAATCACCATAACCTTCTTTGATTCTGGAAATGAGTTTTCAGTTACCATAATAAA
The DNA here is from genome assembly GCA_965363405.1 of uncultured bacterium. Classification (GTDB taxonomy): domain Bacteria; phylum Desulfobacterota; class WTBG01; order WTBG01; family WTBG01; genus WTBG01. The sequence goes on from CBDTTR010000068.1 coordinate 5,127, forward strand.
TTCCCTTATCTACAATACTCAAGTTGTCTATTAGTTTCTGGATCCCTGCTCCCCGATCAGGTCGAGGACAGGTTTCGCAGTGATGACAGGAAAGGGTGGAACCGATTGAAAAAAAGTGTCATTCTCGCGCAAGCGGGAATCCAGTATTGTTAATAATTTCATCAGGGTATTCAACTGGAGATTCCCGGATAACCAGATTCCCTTTTTATATTGCTTAGAAATTTCTATTATTAACAAATGGTTCATTGATAACAGTACAGGTTATAATATTTTGGATTTCCGATCTTAGATTTTGAATTTTGATTCCGCAATCCGAAATCAGAAATCCGCATTTGCTTAATCCAGCATTCAGTATCTTGCTTTCAGCACTAAGTTCATTGTTGCGTAGCCAGAGTTACACGGTTTCCATCCTGGAGGCTTGCATAGAAACTTGTTCGCTTTGTTTCACTTTCAACATTTTCCTCTAACAGAGATTGATATAACGAGATCATTTTATTAGCAATATTTTGCCAGCTTAATTCTTCGGCTCTGATTCGAGCTTGAAATCCCATTTTCCCCTTAAGGGTGGAATTATCCAGCAATAAAAGTATTTTTTCTGCCAGAGCTTCTTCATCTTCCTCAGGCACCAGAAAACCTGTTAACTCATCTTGTATGAAGGAGGTAAGTCCTCCAACTTTGGAAGCGATCACAGGAGTACCACAGGCCATGGCTTCCAGAGCAACCATTCCAAAGGATTCATAGCGGGAAGGAAGAACACATGCCTCGGCAGCAGAATAGAAATAAGGCAATTGATCCTGCCTCTGGGGCCCAAGAAAGGTTACCATGTTTTCAAGTCCCAGCTCTGTTGTTAATAATTTTAACTTGTGCATTTCGCTATCTTTTGAGTAGGATGAGTAATCGATGTCTCCTCCAATGATAAGAAGATTGACGTCCTGCGATTGATCCAGTTTGTTTTTCACTACAGTCATAGATTTAAGCAGAGTGTCAATGCCCTTCACCGGGTCAATACGTCCCACAAAAAGGATAAATTTCTTGCGAGGAAGACCGAGGTATTCTTTCGATTGGTGAGGATTGACAGGAGTAAATAAACGAGGGTTTACTCCACAGGGAATAACCGATATTTTTCCAGACGGGACTCCATAGGTCCAAATCATATGGACTTTTTCTCTATGACTGGAAACGATGATATGATCAGAATGTTTCACCAACTGTTTTTCTTTGTGCAAGCGCAGGGCGGGCTCACTTTTGCCTAAAGGCATGATCACTTTGTTTTTAAAGTACCCCATCGTGTGAAACATGTGGAGAAGAGGGATCTTCCACCTTGTGCTTAACTTCAGTCCAACCCAACCGGATAACCAGTAGTGGCTATGGATAAGATTGTAACTGATTTTCTCTTCATGGGAAAATCGTTCCATAGAATTTAAAAACTCAGGCAGGTGGAACCACACCTGATTTTTATCATAAGGTGACTCGGGTCCTGCTTTGAGATGGATGATCCTTACGCCTTTATGGAAGTTGACTATCTGGGGGATATCGGGATTCTGGGATCTGGTAAAAATGTCTATTTGCAAGCCTTTTTTTGCAAGTTCCCTGCTTAGCTCACGAATGTATACGTTCATACCACCGGTTTCTTTACCACCCAGTGCAGCAAGCGGACAGCTGTGGACGCTGATCATAGCTATTCGGTACATGGATTTCTTTCTCCAGGAAGACAAAGGGTTAGTGTGTAGAGATTATGGTCTTGAGCACCAAAATGATATTTATAGGATTCATTTCCCCTTAAGAAATCAAACCGCTTAATTCCCCGATTGATGGCATCTTCCAGGCAATACGTTACTGTAACAATTCCTGGACTGAAGTTATAAAAGGTGGGATCGTAAGCAGAATTATAGAGATATAAAGTATCCTGGTAATTGAAGCAGAAAAGGTATGCAACTTCCATGTCGTCAAAAGATAAAGTGAAAATCTCTAACCACCCCATCCGGGAAAATTCATCTGCCAAAGCCAGAAAGAACTTCTCTCTCAGTTCATTTAGAAAGTGGTTCTTTTTTTCAGTACTTTTGCGGAAAAGTTTCATAAAGTGAGGCATTTTTTGCATGACCTTAGATGGATGATCGATCTTTTCAAAGGTTGTTTTCGCCCTTTCTTCAACCCTTCTCATTTTACGTCTGATCTCATGTCTGTTCTTTTTTGTAAGCCGTTTTAGATATAAATCAAAATTGGAAGGAAGATGTAGAGAGGGAGCTTTGTCTTCCAGATTGATATCCATGTTATAATCGTTGCTTTGAGCTATTCTTTTAAAGAAGGAGAGGGTGGGGGAATTTTGCTGAAGGGAGTTTAAGCAAAGAGTTGTTTTTTCAGTACATGATGAAGTGAGGTGCGAAAGCAAGGTGTGATAGAAATGGGCTTCTTCGCCTTTTGTCACAATAAAATCAAGATAGTCGCAAAGGTCTGAGCTCCCAAGCAGATTGAGCTTTTGTCCTTCCTGGGTTTCCTCTGAATATAAAGGAGCTATTCCACAAAGTCTTCCGCTTTCTTCACTTAATGTGATGATCCTCAAATATCGACCCTGATTCCAATGTTTCCACCATAGCTTTTGCCATTGCCAGGTAAGAAAGGGAGTGTTTACAGAAGTACGTGTGATAAGATGATTCCATGGTTGTGACAACATGTCAAAGGCAGATGGATCATGGTATTCAGTGACGATAAGATTATTATCGCTTTCCATTTTTACTTCTTTTAATGCTGATAATTTCATAAACAGTCACCAATTAGGCGGCAAAGTAAAAAGCTCCAGATGCAAGGCGCGCGAATCTTTAGGAATGAGGCGTACTTAGGAGTACGTCGGAATGACTAAAGATGAAGCGCAACACAGCAGATGGACTTTTTAGGAAGCCGTCAACGCTGTATTCATTTGATTTGGTTCACTCCTCGTAATATGAACTCCTTCTTTCTTTTTCTATTGTGCTGGTGAGACCATGCCCAGGATAGATGATGGTATCTCCGGGAAGAAGAAAGAGCTTTTCTTTAATGCTCTTTAAGATCTGATTTCGGTTTGCACCAGGAATCTCTGTATTCCCAGGACCTCCCGGAAAGATGGTATCGCCACTTATGAGATTTTCCCCTATCAGCATACAGACACCTCCCGGAGTGTGCCCCGGGGTGTGGATTATTTTCAGTGCACATTTGCCAAACTGGATGATATCGCCATCTTTCAGATGGAAATCTTGCGGGAAAGGCAGAGCGTGAGCATCAGAGGCGTGGATGCCTACCGGTGCTTGTGTTGCTTTTTTGACTGTCTTAAGGGCACCGATATGGTCAAAATGACCATGTGTGATGAGAATGTATTTAATCTTCAATCCTTTTGAAGCATTGAGAATCTTTTCAGCATCTGCAGCAGGATCTATAATGAGTGCCTCCCTGGTTTCAAGGCATATTAGCAGGTAGCAGTTGTTCTCAAAAGATCCCACCTCCAATTTTCTAAGTTCAAAAAGTTCTTTTTCTACCATACAACAACATGAAATTAAGTTCTGGGTTCACTCTGATGGATGTTATTTCCCAAACGGGTAAACACTGAACATTATTGTGGATAAATCTGTGATTTCCTTATTCTTAATCCTATATAATTCTATAGATTAACTTATTATTATTAAAGATGCAATGCATAATTCCCAATAAAAAACCCTCGGCATTGTTGCCGAGGGTTTGATGAACTTATCCTGAGTTGAGTTTTGGCAGGAAGAATTTCAGGTATTTAGTGGATATTAGTAGGTCTTAATCTAAATGTTTCTTTTGACTTATCTTCAGCAATTGCAGGTGCCTCTTCGTCACCAACTTTATCGAATTTTATTTTCAACCTTAAGTCGTTAACGCTGTCTGCATAAGCCAGGACATTATCGTAATCCAATCTTCCCT
>CBDTTR010000069.1:0-9034 GCA_965363405.1 uncultured bacterium
AGGAATTAATTTTATTTTCAATTCGAAATTCCTAAATTCCTGAATGTTGGTTATTTTTCTGGAGAGATGCCCGAGAGGCCGAAGGGGCACGATTGGAAATCGTGTGTTCCGTTAATAGCGGGACCGTGGGTTCGAATCCCACTCTCTCCGCCAGAAACTTTCATAGAAATTGATAGCTGGGTCCTGCGCAACGGAAATTTGCGAACCCCGTCAGGTCCGGAAGGAAGCAGCGGTAGTAAAACCTTCCGTGTGCCGCAGGTAGCCTAGCTATCAATATTTGAATGCAGGATGCAGATTCCCGCAGATAACTAGGAGTAGATGTTTTGTCTTATCAGGTCTTGGCACGGAAATGGCGACCTCAGCGTTTCGAAGAGGTTATTGGTCAAAAACACGTAGTTAAAACCCTGCAAAATGCCATAGTGAACAATCGGATTGCTCATTCCTTCCTTTTTGCAGGTCAAAGGGGGGTGGGTAAAACTTCTATAGCCCGCATTTTAGCTAAGGCTCTCAACTGCCAGGAAGGTCCTACAGCACATCCCTGTGGTAATTGCAACTCTTGCAAAGAGATTGTTAGAGGGAATTCCATAGATGTTCTAGAGATTGATGGTGCCTCCAATACTGGTGTGGATGATGTGAGAGAGTTGAGAGAGAGTGTTAAATATGTTCCTTCTAAGAGCAGGTATAAAATTTATATCATTGATGAAGTGCATATGTTGTCTAATAGTGCTTTCAATGCCTTGCTTAAAACGTTAGAAGAACCGCCTGCCCATGTTATCTTCATGTTTGCTACTACTGAGCCACACAAGATCCCTGCCACGGTTCTCTCTCGTTGTCAGAGATTTGATTTGCGTCGAATCTCGTTGGAAGCAATTGTAAAACAGCTTAGTGAGATTACTTCAGGGGAGAGGATTGCAATCAGCGAGCAGGGACTGAGATGGATTGCCAGAGAGGCAGAGGGTAGTATGAGAGATGCCCAGAGTATATTGGACAGAGTTATCTCTTATGCAGGAGAAAAAATTAGTGATGAGGATATTGCTGAGGTATTAGGGATTGTTGATAAGGATTTGCTTATGAGAACCTCTAAAGCAATATTGGATAAAGATGCAAAAGGGTGCCTTGATATAGTGAATGATTTATTTCGATTTGGTTACGATACCAGGCAGTTTTATCAGGCATTTCTCGAACATTTGAGAAACCTGATCATAGTTAAAATTAGCAAAAATCCTGCTCAACTGGTAGAGCTAACCCAAAACGAGTGCGATGTACTAAAAGAGCAGATAAAGGATAGTAAGGTAGAAACACTGCAAAGACTTTTTGATGTCTGGCTGAAGGCAGAAGATGAAATTAACAGGTCTTCACTGCCACAGGCTGTTCTGGAGGTAGCTTTACTGAAGATGGTTTACATAAAGCGCCTATTGCCATTAGATGATGCATTGGCGAAACTCGATGATTTGGGAAAGAGGATTTTGGATGGAACAACTAAAAGGGTGAAGGAGGTAGAGTATAAAGAAACTCAGGATGGCGGAGATGAGCCCTCGCAGACAAGAGAAGACGCTGCTCCCATACCAGAGTGTGATTTTGCAGGTGATCAGAAACAGATTTGGAATGAGTTTCTGGCCTTTGCCAGGCAGGAAAAACCCATGCTTGCAGCGGTATTGGAGCATGGATGTCTTCTCCATCTTGATGAGGGGAAAATTGAGTTGGGTTTTGCTTCCAACTCGGTTTTTCTGGAAAGTGTTAAGGATAATGACAATAAGAAGCAGCTTAAAATTATTTGCGAAAAGTTTTTTGGAAGGAAGTTGCATCTTAAGATTTCTTCCTTTAAAGAAGGAGACAAAATACAACCACCAGTTGAATCAAGTAAAGTTGAAAATGGAAGTGGGAGCAATGCTAAAGAAGCTTTAGACGATGCTCTTATAAATGAAGCACTATCTATTTTTAATGGAAAAATCGTTGAAGTAAAGAATGATAATTTGATTGCTAAGTGAAGGAGGATAGTAAATAATGAAAAATTTAGGATCGTTTATGAAGCAAGCCCAGAAAATTCAGGCTCAGATTGCAAAAGTTCAGGAAGAACTTGCCCAGAAAACCATTGAGGCTTCCGCAGGTGGGGGGATGGTTACAGTAGTTGTCAATGGTAAGCAGGAGATTGTCTCTATCAAGTTTGAACCTGAAGTGGTTGATCCCAACGATGTGGAGATGCTGCAGGATTTGGTAGTTGCATCAGTCAACGAAGCTTTGAGAAAGTCCCAGGAGATGGTCTCAGAGGAGATGAGTAAGATTACAGGTGGTCTTAATATACCACCAGGGTTAACGTTGTAAGGGAAAGGTTTTTCTATGACGAAAGCGGCTGAGCCTATTGATCAGTTGATAAAAAGACTGGCTAAATTACCAGGGGTAGGGGAGAAAACTGCTTCCAGATTGGCACTATATATTCTTCGTTCTTCTAAAGAGGAAGCAATAGGTCTTGCCAGGAGTATCGTTAATGTGAAGGAAAAGATAACCTTCTGCTCTATCTGCTGCAACCTTACTGATGAGAATCCCTGTAAAATTTGCAAAGATGAGAGGAGAGACAAAGAGACCATTTGCGTTGTTGAAGAACCGGGAGACCTCATGGCTCTGGAGAGCAGTGGTGATTTCAAAGGGAAATACCATGTGCTGTTTGGTGTTATTTCTCCCCTGGATGGAGTTACTCCAGACGATATAAAGATTCAGGAGTTGCTTGGAAGGTTGAATAATGGTCAGGTGAAAGAGGTAATTGTTGCCACTAATCCTACGACCAATGGAAATGCTACAGCGCTTTATCTGTCAAAGTTGATTAAGCCTCTTGGTATTAAGGTGACTCGTATTGCACAGGGGATACCTATTGGGGGAGATATTGAATATACGGATGAGGTAACTTTGAGAAAGGCAATGGAGGGGAGAAGGGATTTTTAACCATTTTAAAACTTAAATCACCTAAAAATAGTGCACTTTTAAATTTTATCTGACAGTGAGAAAAAAAGTGTTTGACAAGATTTTAATCTTTGTGGTAGTCATATTGGACTCTTCGGATGGTGGAGGATATGTTTTATGATTAAGGTTGATGTAGACAAGTGTGTGGGGTGCGGTGGTTGTATCGACCTGTGTCCGGCAACTGCAATAAGCCTGGTTGATGATAAAAGTTATATTAACGCAGATCTTTGTCTAGAGTGTGAAACATGTGTTAAAGTGTGCCCTATGAAAGCACCTCAAATAGTGTAACAATCTTTTTCTGCTTTTAACTTTAATAGATTTTAGATTTCAGAGACGTTATGATAGAAGTACGATTTCATGGAAGAGGTGGTCAGGGAGCTGTAACCTCAGCAGAATTGGTTGCACTGGCAGCGATAAGTGAAGAAAAGTATGCTCAATCATTTCCCAGTTTCGGGCCCGAGAGAAGGGGGGCACCAGTACAATCATATACTCGCGTGAGTGATGAGCCTATCCGATTGCGATCCGGCATAATTGAACCGGATGTGGTGGTAGTATTAGACCCTGCTTTGATTGTAGTAGGCGGTGCGCTTTCCGGACTCAAGGAAGATGGAGTCATAGTAATTAATACCAGAAAATCTCTGGCTGATATCAAAAAGGACTTTTCTATAACTCATAGAACGGCTGTGGTGGACGCAATGAAGATTGCCCGCCAGATACTGGGTTTGCCAATTACTAATACTACAATGATTGGAGCTTTGGTGAAGGCTACAGGAATTGTAAAGATGGAATCTTTAATTGGCCCCTTACATCACCGTTTTGGAAGAATTGCTGAGAGAAATATTGAAGTGTGCAAAAAAGCCTTTGAAGAAACATTGGTAGAGGAGTAATCTCGTGGCGAAACAGGATTTTGAGCTTACCTGGAAAGATTTAGAAATCGGTTGTATTGTCACAGAACCAGGAAGCGCCAGTTCTTATAAGACAGGTGACTGGAGGTCACAGAGACCGACCTACGATTTTACCAGATGTATTAAGTGTGGTATGTGTGCTATCTTCTGTCCAGAACCCTGCATACATCCCAATGAAGAGGGGTGTTTTGAAGCAGATCTCTTTTACTGTAAAGGTTGTGGTATTTGTGCCAGGGAATGTCCCACAGGTGTTATCACCATGGTAGATGAGGAGGAGAAATGAGTAAAAGGGTTGGGATGGAAGCCTCTTTTGCAATTGCTGAGGCAGCAAAGTTGGCGAGAATTGAAGTTGCTGCTGCGTATCCCATTACTCCACAAACCCATATTGTAGAAAGACTCTCGGAGTTAGTGGCAGATGGTGAAGTAGATGCTGAGTTTATCTGTGTGGAGTCAGAGCATTCTGCAATGAGTGCGTGCCTGGGTTCAGCTGCAACGGGTGCACGGACTTACACGGCAACTGCAGGGCAGGGACTGGAGTTGATGCATGAAGTGTTGTATGTTGCTTCCTCTTCCCGGTTGCCAATAGTCTTAACTGTAGCTGACCGGGCGCTTTCAGGTCCTCTCAGTGTATGGGGAGACCACTCAGATGCTATGGCTACTCGGGACTGTGGATGGATTCAGGTGTTTACCATTAGCGGGCAGGAAGCATTTGATCAAACCATCTGCGCCTTCAAGATTGCTGAAGATCCTAAAGTGCTATTTCCCATGATGGTGCATCTGGACGGTTTTCACATTTCCCATGTAGTAGAGCCCATCATTCTGCTGGATCAGGAAGAGGTAGATTCATTTCTCCCTCCATTTAAGTACCCCTTTCCTTTGAACCCTGATAAGCCGGTTACCATGGGGGCATTCGGACCGCCTGTGATTTACACTGAGGCCAAGAAGGCACAGGAAGAGGCACTCATTGCTACAAAAGGCACTATCTTAGAGGTTTGGAATGAGTTTGGGAAAAAATTTGGACGTCATTACTCTCCGGTGGAAACATATATGGCAGAGGATGCTGAGATTCTGCTTCTAACTATGGGAAGTTTCAGCCAGACAGCAGAGGTCGCTATTGATAAGATGAGAGGAGAAGGGAAGAAAGTTGGCCTGGTGAAACTCCGTTTATGGAGACCCTTTCCATTTGAAGAATTGAGAGAAGCACTAAGGGATGTTCAATTGCTTGTCGTTTTTGACAGATGTCTCTCTTATGGTGGTACAGGGGGACCTGTTTGTGGTGAAGTTAAAGCTGCTTTATATGGAGAAGAGAAGAAACCTAAAATTGTTAGTTTCGTGGGTGGCTTAGGGGGTAGAGACATACTTCCCGATCACTTTGAGTATATGGTAAGTAGAGGTTTAGAAGTTGTGGAAAAGGGTCAAGATAGGGCATATGAAATGATTGGAGTGAGAGAATAATGGAACAGTATGGCGTATATGTGCCTCGGTTGGCACCGTCTAAAGAGTATTTTGCGCCTGGCCATCGAGCCTGCATTGGATGCGGAGAGGTTTTAGCTTTACGCTTGGTATGCAAAGCCCTGGGCAGAGATGTGATTATTGCCAATGCTACAGGATGTATGGAGATTGTGAGTTCGCCACTTCCCAACACCTCATGGCGTGTTCCCTGGATACATACCCTGTTTGAGAATACAAGTGCAGTGGCTTCGGGTATCGAATCTGCTTTAAAGGTATTACGGAGGAAAGAGAAAATCTCCGGAAAAAAGATCACGGTAGTTGCTATGGGAGGAGATGGAGCTACCTGTGATATAGGCTTACAGGCCTTATCAGGTGCGTTGGAGAGGGGACATGATTTCCTCTATGTCTGCTTTGATAATGAGGCCTATATGAATACAGGTATCCAGCGCAGCAGTTCTACTCCTTATGGGGCTATGACTACAACTGCACCCCCGGGAAAAGTAAGCATCGGACAGAAAACCCGGAAAAAGAATATGCCAGAAATTGCGGTAGCTCATAATATTCCCTATGTAGCGACAGCCAATCCCAGTTATCCTATTGATCTTATGAATAAGGTAAAGAAAGCAAAAGGTGTTGCAGGGCCTAAGTACCTCCACATTTTTTCGGTTTGTCCTACAGGTTGGAGAGCGCCTACTGATCTGACCATCCGCTTGGGGAGACTTGTCGTGGAGACTGGAATAGCTCCCTTGTATGAGGTGGAGAATGGAAAGTATCGATTGAATATAGATCTCCCTAAGCTCAGGCCGGTTGATGATTACCTGAAAACCCAGGGAAGGTTTCGTCACCTCACAGATGATCTCAGGAAAGAAATTCAGGAACATGTGAATCAAGATTATGCAAGACTTAAGAAGAAGACAAAGCTCAGATAGGACTTGCGATGAATAATAAAGAAATAAATACAATACTTAATAAATATAAGCGTGATCAATCCTCTATTATAGCAATCCTTCAGGATATCCAGGAGGGTGAAAGGTATCTCCCCAGGGATGTTCTGGAGTATGTGGCACAAAAGCTTGGTATCTCTTTGTCAAAAATCTATCATCTCTCTACTTTTTATCAAGCCTTCAGTTTAGAACCCAGGGGCAAACATATCATGAATGTGTGTCTGGGTACAGCCTGCCATGTGCGTGGTGCTGCGAAACTTGTTGACAGGCTGGAAAGTGATTTAAAAATTAGTGCAGGTGGAACGACTGCTGACCGCGCATTCAGCCTGGAAACAGTCAATTGTCTGGGGGCTTGTGCTCTGGGTCCAGTTGTTGTTGTTGATGGGGAGTATTTTGGTCAGATGGGACCTGAAAAGGTTGATGATCTACTTCAAAAGTACCATGAAAAATCCAGGAAGAAGGTGAAGGTTTCAGCAAAAAGTACCAGGACCAGGAAATCTCAAAAAATTTCAGCAGTGAAGGGTACCAAGAAGGTTAAGAAAGGGACAAAGAAAAGGGGAAGATGAGTAAACTTACAAGTACTGCAGATCTTGAAAGCTTGAGACAGACCCTCCTGACAAAGAAGGATCCTGATCAGCCGTGTATTACTATATGTGCAGGTACGGGCTGTCAGGCATATGGGTGTGATAAGGTAACCGATGCCTTTAAGCAGGAGATAAAGAAAAAGAAATTGGGTCGCAAGGTTGCGATCAGGACCACTGGTTGCCATGGTTTTTGTGAGCGAGGCCCCCTGGTGGTTATTTATCCAAAGAAAATCTTTTATCAGCGCGTTGCAGTAGAAGATGTTTCTGAGGTTATAAGCGAGACTATCATCAAGGGAAATCTGGTAGAGCGCCTTTTGTATGTTGATCCTGATACTAAAGAAAAGATAGTGTACGAAGATGATGTTCCCTTTTACAAAAAACAGAATCGTCTTATCTTTGGGCGCAATGGAGTTATCGATCCCACCAGTATTGATGATTATTTTGCAGCAGGAGGTTATGCTGCTTTGGTCAAGGTGTTGAATGGTATAAGTCCTGAAGAAGTAATCGAAACGATTAAAAAGGCAAACCTAAGAGGACGTGGAGGTGGTGGATTCCCTGCCGGAGTGAAGTGGGAGTCCTGCCGTGAAGCTGAAGGTGATGTAAGGTATGTGATCTGCAATGCTGACGAGGGAGATCCCGGTGCATACATGGACAGGAGCTTGCTTGAAGGAAATCCTCACAGCGTTCTGGAGGGAATGATTATCGGGGCCTATGCCATTGGTTCAAACCAGGGCTATGTGTATGTACGCAATGAATATCCTCTGGCGGTCAGTAATCTTACAGTTGCACTTAAACAGGCGGAGAGATATGGACTTTTAGGTAATGATATTTTAGGTTCTGGTTTTTCTTTTGGGGTTAAAATAGCTCGAGGGGGAGGAGCCTTTGTCTGTGGTGAATCGAGTGCCCTGATGGCTTCCCTGGAAGGCAATGTAGGAGAACCCAGTGCAAAACATATCCATACGGTGGAAAGTGGTCTTTGGGATAAGCCAACCAACTTGAATAATGTGGAGACCTGGGCTAATGTTCCTCTGATTATTGATAAGGGAGCCAACTGGTACAACCAGATTGGTACCGAGGGGAGCAAGGGAACTAAAATCTTTTCCCTGGTGGGGAAGGTAAACAATACAGGGCTGGTTGAAGTGCCCATGGGGATTACCTTAAGAGAAATTATCTATGATATCGGTGGAGGGATTCCCGGCGGGAGAAAATTCAAGGCTGTCCAGACTGGTGGCCCCTCTGGCGGGTGTATTCCAGAACAGCATCTCGATCTGCCGGTTGATTTTGACCGGTTAAGTGAAGTAGGTTCCATGATGGGTTCCGGTGGAATGATTGTAATGGATGAGAGAACCTGCATGGTGGATATAGCAAAGTACTTTTTGAATTTTCTAAAAGATGAATCCTGTGGTAAATGTACCTCCTGCCGGGAGGGTGTTGAAAGGATGCATGAGATAGTAACCAATATTACATTAGGCAAGGGAAAAGAAAGCGACATTGAACTCTTGGAGGAATTGGGTGAAGTAATTGCTGAGACATCACTCTGTGCACTGGGAGGAACTGCCCCCTATCCTGTTTTGAGTACCATTCGATACTTCAGGGATGAATACGAGGCTCATATTAAAGACAAGAAGTGCCCTGCAGGGGTTTGCAAAGAGCTAACCCGTTTTGTGATTGATAAGGGTAAATGTGTGGGGTGCGGCAGATGCAAGGTAGTGTGTCCCAGTCAGGCGATAACGGGAAAGAAGAAGAAACTTCATAAAATTAATCAGAAAAAGTGTGTGAAGTGCGGTGCCTGCTTCGAGAATTGCAAGTTTGATGCAGTAAAAATTGCTTAGAAATAAAGGTTAAAAGGTATGGTGAAGATACGGATTGATGGTAGGGAAGTTGAAGCTCAAAAAGGTACCATGCTCATAGAGGTTGCCAGAGAGGCAGGAGCAGTAATTCCCAGCCTTTGCTATAATGATGAGCTCCCACCCTATGGAGCGTGTCGTCTCTGTTTGGTTGAGGTAAAGAAGGGTAAAAGAAGCCGCATTACCACTTCCTGCAATTATCCAGCGATGGAAGGGATAGAGGTTCTTACCAGTACAGAGAAGGTCTTGAAATACAGACGGGTAAATATGGAACTTATTCTTGCCAGATGTCCTAACTCAGAGGCAATTCAGGATATGGCAAAAGAGATGGGTATTGAAAAGCCCAG
>CBDTTR010000070.1:0-8982 GCA_965363405.1 uncultured bacterium
TAAAAATTGTTTCTTCAAATGGAATTATCCCAACCTTTCCGCTTACCCTGATCCCTGTATCTTGGATTTCCTGAGGATTAATTGTAACAGCAAGCTTTGTAGAATCACGACTAATTTCAAATATCAGCTCATCTTCCTTGTCGAAACTTTTATCCAGTAGTGGTTTTTTCCATAGGGAAACATCTTTTGAATTAATGGTCAGTATCTTGTCCCCTGTTTTTAAACCTGCCAATTCGGCTGGAGAGTTTTCCTCTACCTCTTCTATTAGGGCATCAGGTTTAATATTAAGGAATAAATCTTTCCCATCCCTGTCAATTTTAAATCTAATTTCTTCTCCTGGAAACTTCCTGATAATTTCCGACATCTGAACCCAATGGGTTATGTCTGTGCCATTGATATCCTTAATCAAATCACCTGGTTGCAAACCAGCTTCTGATGCAGGTGAATTGCTTATTAATCCCCCTATTTTAGGATCCATTTTGTGAAAGACACCTATCCCTTCTATGCTAAAACTGTCTGAAAGCGCAGTAACTGTTTTTTCTTGAATTCTATTGTTTCTCTCAGTTACTATTTTTACTTCTTCTCCCAGTTGTGTTTGTGTGAGGGCATTAAACATCTTCCAACTTTTGACTTTTTCCCCATTGACACTGAATATAGTATCCCCTACCTGAAAACCCGCAATTTCAGCTGGTGAATTCTCAGCAACCCAGCAAACCACCGGTTCTTCCTCGAAAAAGGCTGGTACCTGGATACCGATAATAAATACAAGAGGCATAAGAAGAAAAGCTAAAACAAAATTCATGACAGGTCCTGCCAAAATAATTGCTGCCCGTACTCCAACACTACGAGATCCAAATTCTTCTGGGTCGTTGGTTAAGGTTTCATCAGGATTTTCTCCTTTTAGTTTTACATACCCCCCCAGAGGTATAGCTGATAGCATATATTGGGTTTCACCCTTTTTAAATCCTATTAATTTAGGACCAAAACCTAAAGAGAACTTTTCTACCCCAACCCCTGTTTTCTTAGCGACAATGAAATGCCCAAATTCGTGCACAAAGACGAGGATTCCAATTACAATTGTAAAAGATATTAAAGTAACCATAATATTACATCCTACCATTCATAGTTTTAAAAACATTCAATTTACATGTGAAATTATTTCTGCAGCTTTTTGTTTGGCCCATCTATCTGCAGCAAGAACATCTTCAAGACAACCTATTCTTTTAGGTTGATGAAGGTTCATAGTCTTTTCTGAAATCCTGGGAATGTCTGTGAATCTTATCTTTCTATTCAAAAAAGCACTTACAGCTACTTCATTCGCTGCGTTCAAAACTGCCGGCATGGTTTCTCCATCTTCCAAAGCTCTGTAAGCAAGACCCAAAGAAGGAAATTTTTTGTTATTTGGTGGGATGAAATCCAGTCTTCCAATTTCCAATAAATTCAAAGAAGGTAGTTTGGTATTTATCCTTTCAGGTTGTGAGAGCGCATATGATATCGGCCCTCTCATATCTGGATTCGACAGCTGAGCAATCACACTCCCGTCGATATATTCAACCATCGCATGAACAACACTTTGAGGGTGGATATATACTTTAATCTTGTTCAGCGGTATATCAAACAGCCATTTTGCTTCAATGACTTCTAATCCTTTATTCATCAATGAGGCTGAATCAACAGTCACTTTTTTACCCATTTTCCAGTTTGGATGCTTTAAAGCTTCCTCTGGTGTAACAGTTGTCAGCCTTTTATTAGAATACTTTAGAAAGGGGCCTCCAGAGGCAGTTAAGATGACAGACTTAAGATGTTTCTTTTTGTGTCCTCGTAATGACTGAAAAATGGCACTGTGTTCACTATCTACAGGTATAATTTGAACGTTATGTTTACGAGCTTCTTTCATAACTATTTTACCAGCCATCACAAGAGTTTCCTTATTGGCAAGTGCAATGTGTTTGCCTTTCCTAATGGCTGTAAAAGTTGGAACTAATCCATCCGACCCCACAATAGCAGACACGACTAAATCGACTTCTTTTAAACTGGCAATTAAGGCTAAACCATCACTTCCATAAACAATTTCTGGCTTACAGTTTTTGTCTAGAAGTTTTTTAAGTCCAATAGCTATTCTGTCATTGAGAACTGATACTATTTTGGGTTTGAATACTCTGATCTGTTTGCTCAGCAGTTTGAGGTTGGTTCCTGCTGCCAGAGCAATAATTTCAAACTTATCAGGGTAATTGCTGACTACGTCAAGTGTATTTATGCCAATTGAACCGGTTGAACCCAGTATTGATAATTTCTTCAAAAAATGTACCTTCGTCAAGTTTACGGTCATTGCCTGGCTGAGCTCGGCCAAGCCGAGCCCGAAGGGCGTGGCAATTCCATTTCTTGAGATTTTGAAAGATGTTATGAGGCTTTTTTATAAAATTGCGGAGCCTGTCCCGAGTCTCTTCAAGAGATTGCTTCGTCGCTAAAGCTTCTCGCAATGACAATTAGCTAATTATATGAGTATATGAGTATAGCAAATTAAGACACGAGACACTAAGTTCTTTATATCATATACAATCACAAAATCAATATCTTATAATAATATACAAATGGAGCTACAAAAAGAAGGCTGTCAATACGATCAAGCATTCCTCCATGTCCTGGCAAAAGATTGCCAGAATTCTTCAAATTGTTTGCCCTCTTAAAAGTTGATTCACAAAGGTCTCCCAATTGACCCATTACTCCGATTCCAAGTGCTAATAATATGCAGTGAGTTGTGGGAAGATCTTTAAAAAAAAACGCTTTAGCAGTAAATGCAGCCATCAAACTGGCCGCCAAGCCACCCAAATAGCCTTCAATTGTTTTATTGGGGCTAATAACTGGGAAGAGTTTATTCTTCCCTATAATCTTCCCCACGGCGTATGCTCCAGTATCACTAAACCATACTAAAATGAGTGTGAATAATACCCAGCTTTTTCCATCTGTCCAACTTCTAATCAGTACAAGGTATGAGAGAAACAAACACACGTATACTATACCAAAAACCGCAATGAGTGGCTTCTTCACTAAAAAAACATTTCTGGGGAAAAGAGTGAGATGCAAAAGCAAAGACACAAAGACAGCAAGAGTAATAAGCGCTATTGACCAGGTTGTAAAGCAACCCATTCCATTTGTTTTAAAAGAAGATAGGAAACCCCGGAAGTAGTAGATAAACCAGACAAGTGCAATGCCCACTGTAACAGCAAGAGCCTTTCCAAATTTATTGCTGGCCAGATTTATTTTGTAAAATTCAATGAGAGCAAGGCCAGCAGTCAGCATAACAATAATTAAAAAAATATTCTCTGACCCCCAGCCAATTAAAGCCACAAGCAGTGGGATAGCGATTATCCCAGTCAAAATCCTCTTAGCTAATAAATTATTCTCCATAAGAACTTTATATTATCCTGTCAAATTTGCCAAATTTCTTAGGTAGAGTCAGACTCAGTCTTTATCTGGTGTTGCGTAAGGCCAAACCTCCTCTCTCTCCTTTGATAATCTTTTATAGCATCCATTAAATCCTTTTGGGTAAAATCAGGCCATAGAACATCCGTAACATATATTTCTGTATAAGCCATCTGCCATAACAGGAAATTGCTTATTCTAAGTTCCCCGCTCGTTCTAATGAGGAGATCAGGATCAGGCAATCCGGATGTAAAGAGATAGCGCGAAAACACCTCTTCATTTATCTGTTTAGGCGTCATTTTCCCCTGCTGGACATGACCTGCAATTTTCTTAACCGCTTGGATAATTTCACTCCTCCCACTGTAACTCAAAGCTGCATTTAGTACCATGCCCGTATTGTTTTTTGTCTTTAGCATAACTTCATTAAGAACTTCAGCAACATCTTCAGGCAGATCATTAATGTTACCAATAGTATTTAGGCGAATATTGTTTTGAATCAGTTTTTCACCTTCTGCACGCAGAAATCTTTTCAAAAGGGTCATCAATGCTTTTATCTCTCTTTCAGGTCTTTTCCAATTCTCTGTAGAAAAAGCATAAAGTGTTAACACCTGAACACCCAATTCTCTGCAGTAGCGAATAACATCTTTTGCTTTCTTTATGCCGGTCCGGTGACCAGCAATACGATTTAATGATCGCTTCTCTGCCCAACGGCCGTTCCCGTCCATTATAATTGCAATATGTCTTGGCAATTTATCTTTAGATATCTGTTCCATAAAAAAACTCTTAATCACTTTTTGAAAATATAATTATTAATAATTATAGTGCATCAGATGATCACCTGTTTTTAGAATAATAAGTGAGGGTTTAAAAGAGCATGTTGATATTTAGTGTTTTGCATAAGTCTACAGGACATACCATTTATTATTAGCAATAGTTCAGAAGTAAGGATATATATAGAAAGGCAGAACGCATACTTTATAATGCACTTCCAAAAGACTGAAGAAGTAGATTTGAATGGGGATTATTACTTAAATACCTAAATTGAGAAGGAGCAAAAAAGAAAGGAGTGTGTGCCGAGGTTAACCCCGGCACTTTTCCTTACTCTTCAATGATTGCTTCTGTGGGACAGACTTCTTTGCACGTGCCGCATTCAGTACACTCATCCTGATTGATCACATAGACATCATCAGATTCACTTATAGCATCTGATGGACATTCCTCAGCGCAAGTTCCACATGCAACACACTCATCAGTTATTTTGTAAGCCACAATATCACCCCCTTTTCTAAAAAATTATCCTATAATTATCAAGCCTTAAAATTCAAGGATTTCCTTTTCTTTCTCAAGCGAAATTTTATCACATTGAGAAATATATTCATCTGTTATTTTTTGGACTTCATCGTGTTTGTTGAAATATTCATCTTCCGAAAACTCTTTATCTTTTTTCATTTTCTTGAGCATTTCATTAATACTTCTCCGGTGATTCCTAAGAGATATTTTGCAATCTTCTATTGTGTTTTTTACAACCTTAACAAGCTCTTTCCTGCGTTCTTCTGAAAGATTTGGAATGTTAATGCGAATGATTTTCCCATCATTCATCGGATTCAAACCCAGATCAGATTTTTGAATTACTTTCTCAATATCACCAATAATATTCGTATCCCAAGGTTGGATTGTTATTAACCTGCTTTCAGGAATGGAAAGGGTAGCAATTTGATCAATGGGAGTTAAAGTTCCATAGTAATCAACCATAATACCATCAAGCAAACTCAAGGATGCTCTCCCCGTTCTTACACGATTCAAATCTTTATGCAGGGCTTGAATGGATTTGTCCATCTGTTCTCTAGATTTTTCCAGTATTGATTCACTCATTAATTAACCCTTTATGTTGGTTCCGATATTTTCTCCCAAGACTACCTTCTTTATGTTGCCGGAGGCGGTAAGATTAAAGATAATCATTGGCAATTTGTTATCCATGCAAAGAGAGACTGCTGTTGCATCAATGACTTTCAAACCTTTATTCAGCACGTCTAAATAACTCACCTCTGTATACCTGGTTGCATCCTTATAAATAACAGGGTCTTTGTCATATATGCCATCTACTTTAGTTGCTTTTAAAATAATTTCTGCGTTTATTTCTATTGCCCTGAGAGCAGCGGCAGTATCTGTAGAGAAATAGGGATTGCCCGTTCCCGCTGCGAAGATTACAACCCTCTTTTTATCCAGATGGTGCGTAGCGCGACGTCGAATATATGGTTCAGCTACTTGAGGCATGGCTATAGCTGACATCACCCTGCTTTGTATCCCTTGCCTTTCAATAGCGTCCTGTAATGCCAGACTATTTATAAGGGTAGCCAGCATACCCATATAATCGGCGGATACTCGATCGATATCCTGAGCATCTGCAGAGATACCTCTATATATATTGCCTCCACCAATCACAATGCCAACTTCTATTCCCAAGTTGACAACTTCTTTGATTTCACCTGAAATCCTATTAATGACGGAAGGACTTATACCATAGTTTTGATCACCCGTCAGCACTTCACCACTAAGTTTAAGGAGAATTCTATGGTATTTTGGTTTCAAGTTTCAAATCCATATATATACTATTAACTCAATTCTTCACCAAGTTGATATCTAATAAAACGTCTAATAGAAATGTTTTCGCCGAGTTTTGCTATTAACTCATTGATGACATCTGTTATAGTAAGTTTATCATCCTTAATGTAAGTCTGTTCCATTAAACAAACATCTGAAAAGAACTTTTCCATTCTTCCAGTGACAATTTTATCCCACACTTTTTCTGGTTTGCCAGAGTTTTTTGCCTGGGTTATATAAATTTCTTTTTCCTTTTCAAGAATATCAGGATCGACATCTTCTCTCGTTGTATAAAGCGGACTGAGTGCTGCAATATGCATCACAATATTTTTGCTAAGCTCTTTAAAATCATCATTTTGTGCTACAAAATCTGTTTCACAATTTAATTCTAACATAACACCCAATTTGCTGCCAGGGTGAATATATGAAGAAATAATACCTTCAGTTGTTTCACGGCCAACTTTTTTCGATATGGTTACTAAGTTTTTTTCTCTAAGATACGTTACAGCCTTTTCTATATCACCATTGCTCTCGACTAATGCCTTTTTACAATTCATCATTGGGGCACCCGTCTTTTCGCGTAACTGCTTCACCATCGATGCGCTTATTCCCATTATCTCCTCCGAACCATTGAAATTTCCTTAAACGTCATTTTCGTCCTCAGCTTCATCAGATTTTTTCATACTTTCAGCTTGAATTCTCTCTTCGAATTTTCGCTTCCCCTCAATACAAGCATCAGCAATCTTAGAGTTGAATAGTCTAATCGCTTTTATAGCATCATCGTTACCGGGAATGATGTAATCTATATCATCAGGATCGCAGTTGGTATCCAGGAGACCAACCGATGGGATGCCCAGTTTTCTTGCCTCAGCAGCAGCTATTCTCTCTTTCTTGGGATCAATAATGAACATAATACCTGGAAGTTTTTCCATTTCCTTTATTCCACCCACGCTATATTCCAACTTTGCAAGTTCTCTTTCAATTAGTAAAGCCTCTTTTTTGGACAATTGTTCTAATCGTCCATCGGCCTTCATAGTCTCTAAATCTTTGAGCTTCTGAATATTCTTTTTTATGGTTCTATGATTTGTCAGGGCACCCCCCAACCATCGTTTGTTAACATAGAACATTCCACATCTCTTAGATTCCTCTTCTATGGAATCCTGAGCCTGCTTTTTTGTGCCTACGAATAGTACCTTCCCTCCATTTGCTACGATATCAACTACGAAACGATATGCCTCATCAAAGAGAGTTACAGTTTTCTGTAAATCTATAATGTAGATACCGTTTCTGGCTCCAAAAATATAGGGTTTCATTTTGGGGTTCCATCGTTTTGTTTGGTGTCCAAAGTGAACACCAGCTTCCAACAGTTGTTTCATACTTAAAATTGCCAAGAGTACCTCTCTTTCTAATAAGATTATTAATTGGTTTTGTTATTGAATGGTTTTTAATGCATCAAAATTGCATAACTTGTTAGCATAACACATATTATTTTGCAAGAGAAAAATGTGGAGAAAATACAATCAAGTTTGATAGAAGATGTACTATGATGGATAAGAAGCATTAATATTTACATATTCAGTAGTTAGATCGGTAGTGCCAACTTCTGCCGTTCCTTGGCCAATGCGCAGGTTAATTGTCACCTGAAACTCTTTTTTCATGAGAATTTGCTTTGCCTGTAACTCCATACCTGTACTGATGCTATTTTCTACAACAATAACATCATCAAAAGAAATGTCAATGCGTCCAGGGATTATTTCTGCATCTACAGTGCCTATAGCTGACAATATACGTCCCCAGTTAGGGTCTTCCCCAAAAAAAGCAGTTTTTACAAGATTTGAATTTGCTATCTGGAAGGCAATTTTCTTTGCTTCTTCATTGCTTTTTGCTTCCTCAACTCGAATATATATTGTTTTAGTAGCTCCTTCAGCATCTTTTAAAATTAGTTTGCTCAAATCAGAAAAAAGAGCATTCAACGAGCTTTTGAATGTTTGATAATCGGATGATTCTTTAGGGAAAAAGGAATTTGCTGCCCGGCCATTAGCCATCATGATGACCATATCATTAGTACTTGTTTCACCATCTATTGTAATCCGATTAAAAGAGTTATTAACAGCTTCTATGAAAACATCATCCAAAAGGTCAGGATTTATAGCCAAATCAGTTATAATGAAGGATAATAAGGTTGCCATGCGTGGCATAATCATCCCCGAACCCTTTGCTATCCCACAAAACGTCACTTCTTTACTATCAATCATTGACTTTTCCATAACTATTTTGGGAATGGTATCTGTCGTCATTATAGCTTCGGCAAAATCGTTAAGACCCATTGGAGATAAGGAATTTACCAAGTGGGGAATATTCTTTTTTATTTTATCCATGGGGAGTGCTACTCCTATTATACCTGTCGATGATACCATGACTAATTTTTCGGATATACCCAACTCCTCAGCTGTCAATTTACATAAATCACTCGCATCTTTAAGTCCCATATCACCTGTACATGCATTGGCATTACCACTATTGACAATAATAGCCTGGGAGTTTTTCTGTTTTATCTTTTCTTTGCTTATTAAGACAGGAGCTGCTTTGATTTTATTTGTTGTAAATGCGCCAACAGCAGTTGCTGGCTGTTCAGAGAAAAGCATACCCAAATCTTTTTTATTTTTTTCTTTTATTCCTGAGGAAATGCCACTTGCGAGAAAACCAGGAACTAAAATCTTCACCTTGCAACTCCTCTTTTGATTTTAAAAATCGTCAAAACTTTACCACAGAGAAAAGACAGAGCAGAAATTCCATGACTTTTTGGTTTTTTATTGAATGGTTTATTATAAACCCAAATTGCCTGTTGTGTTATAACTGTGAATCCTAAATTAGAAAAAAATCAATATCTGCTTATTTGGAATACTCCAGTTAGATTACCCTGATGAAATTATTAACAATACTGGATTCCCGCTTGCG